>NZ_LZTC01000048.1:0-148487 GCF_001665905.1 Gordonia sp. 852002-50395_SCH5434458 | reverse complement strand
AACCTACTCCAGCGTCTTCCCGAGCCGAGCGGCGGACTCCTGGTACTCGCTGACCAGGTCGGCGATCAGTTCCGCGATCGGGGTTGGTCGGCAGCGGGGTGGGTGGTCAGGCGTACGTGCGGCCGTGGCGGGTCCAGGTTGCAGGTGAGTCGGATTCGCGGAGAGTGCGTTTGAGCGTCTTGAATGTGGCCGTCTCGGGTAATTCGTCGACGATGCGCACCCGGTGGGGCCACTGTTTGGGGCCGAGGTCGCTCTGGGCAGCGAGGAAGTCGCTGAACTCTGACGGTTCGAGGGTCGGAGCAACCAGGACAGCTTCGATCTCGTCGCCGATCTCGACGGGCACTCCGTACACGGCGACCTGTTCGATTCGGTGGTGGCGCAGTAGGATTCGCTCGATCGGGCCGGCGCCGAGGTTCTCGCCGTCGACGCGCATCCACTCGCCGAGGCGTCCGGCGAAGTGTATGTAGCCTGCATCGTCGACCCAGCCGAGGTCGCCGGTGTGATAGATCCCGCCGCGCATGCGCTCCGCAGTCGCGGCGGGGTCGCCGTAGTAGCCGCTGAAAAGTCCTGGGCCAGAGGTGTTCACGATCTCGCCGATTTCACCAGGCGGTGCCGGCTCCCCGGTTTCCGGATCGACTATGGCTGTCGGTGAGCGCAGAGGTCCGAGTGCGTCGTCGGGAGCATCGGGTGTTCGGGTGATGGCGGTACCGCCCTCGGTAGAACCGAAACCGTCGACGACGCTGCAGCCGAATCGGGTGGCGAAGCGTCGTCGATCGCGTGCCGACGCCTCGTTGCCGTAGACGATCCGCAGTGGGTTCTCGGCGTCGTCGGGCTTCTCAGGTGTCGCCAGGATGTAGTTGAGTGGCTTGCCGACGTAGTTGGCGTAGGTGATGCCGTAGCGACGAACGTCGGGCAGGAAGGCGCTCGCAGAGAACTTGCGCCGCAACGTGATCGACGCTGCGCCAGCGACCGCGACGGACCAGCCGGCGATGGTGGCGTTGGAGTGGAACATCGGCATCGAGAGGTAGACGTTGTCGGTTGGGCCGATGTCGAAACGTTCGGCGAGCATCGTGCCGCTTGCAGCGAAGGTGCGATGGGTGCAGCGAACCGCCTTCGGCTCGCCGGTGGTACCGGAGGTGAAGATGAGCATCAGGAGATCGTCGTCGGCGCAATCGGGGAACTCGACGAGTGTATCGACATGGGGTGCAAGTAGTTTCGGCCACTCGTCTGAGTCGACGTCGATTGTTCGCGCGCCGACGTCGACGTCGCCGAGGAGGTGGCGGGTGTCGGAGTTGGTGAGTACCAGATCGCAGTCGGCTGTAGCGATGTCGGCGGCGAGGGCGGCGCCGCGTCGAGTGGTGTTGAGTCCGACGACGACGAACTCGCCAAGCGCCGCCGCAGCGATCAGATAGCTGAACTCCGCGACGTTGCTCATCAGCACGCCGACGTGGGGCGGTCGGCCGTCGGTCAACAGATCGTTGACCGTGGCCGCGCGCTGCGCCGAGCGTCGCAGATGCTCACTCCACGTGACGAATTCGTCGTCGACGTAGAGTCCGCGGTCGGTGACGTCTGCCAGTTTCGACAGAAGGTCGGTGACGGTCACGACGGTGTGATCGTCATGCAGGCTCGGCCGCGAGCGCGTCGCCGAGCCGTCGGAGCGCCGTGCTTGCAGATCCGAGAGTGAACTCGTTCTGCTTGGCGCGCAGGAAGTATCGATGCGTGGGATGGCTCGTATCCAAGCCGACGCCGCCGTGGACGTGGACGGCCGTGTGCGCAACTCGATGCCCCGACTCCGCTGCCCAGAACTTTGCGGTTGCGATTGCGGCGGAAACGTCTGCGCTGCCGGTGGTTTCGGAGTCGCTGGACGAACCGGCGTCGGACTGCGCGAGGAGCCACGAGGCCTGAGTGGTGGTCAGCGACAGCGCCGAGACGTCGATGTAGCCATCCGCGAGGCGCTGCGCGACGGCCTGGAAGGAGCCGATCGGCCGCCCGAATTGCTCACGCTCGCGGGCGTAGCGAGCAGTGGCGTCCAACGCGGCGGCAAGTACACCCGACTGCTCGGCACAGACCGCGAGGGTGAGGCGATCGACGAGATCGGATACGACGTCGACGCCGTGCAGGACATGGGCGTCGTCGAGTGCGACGTCGGAGATGTCGACGTGATAGGTCGGGGTGAGTCCCGTTGTGCGGGTTTCGGTGATCGTGATGCCGGTGGCGGAGGCATCGACGACCGCGACGGCGAGCGAATCTGCAGCACTGGCCGTGACGAGCAGCAGCCCTGCCGCTGCGGCGTAGCCGACGTTGACCTTGCTGCCGCGCAACACATATCCCTTGTCGGTTTTGGTCAGAGTGGTTGTGGGCGAGAGCGCGTCGTCGCCGAGATCCTCTTCGACCGCGGCTGTTGCGATGAGTGTGCCGTCGGCGAGGCGGGGTAGTAGGTCTTTTGCGAGGGTCGTGGTGGCGTGTCGGGCGAGGATAGGGCCGGCCGCGATGGCGTGCTGTCCGAAGGGGACACGGGCGAGGTGCGTGCCGAGTTGCTCTGCAACGGTGGTGTTCTCGACGGTCGAGAGTTCGCCTGCGACGTCGCCCGCGAGGGTTTCGGGGAGTTCGAGGGCGAGCAGGCCTGCGGCCGCGAGCTCACGCCAGAGCTGGTCGTCGAGCGGCGCCGACGAGGCCTCGAGCGCCGCGACGCGTTCGTCGGTGCTGATCTTGGTCGCGATGTCGGCCGCGAGATCGCGCACCGCCGTTGCGGTCTCGGGGAGAGTGAAGTCCATTGCGGGTGCTCCTCGGTGGGTGGGTGATCTCGACAAGCTCGATCAGCGGGGTTGGTGCTCGGTCGGCGGGGTGATCTCGACAAGCTCGATCATCGGGTGCGGGCTCGATCATCGGACGGAAGCTCGGTCGGCGGGTCGATTAGCGGCGGGCGGGCGGCAGGCCGAGGGCCAGCATGCCGATGATGTCGCGCTGGATTTCGTTGGTGCCGCCGCCGAAGGTGAGGATCAGCGACGTCCGCTGGTAGCGCTCGAGGCGGCCGTGGAGTAGGGCGCCGGGTGAGTCCTGCCTCAGCGTCGCGGCAGGGCCGACGACCTCCATCAGCAAACGGTAAGCCTCAGTGGCGAATTCGGTGCCGAAGACCTTGGTGGCAGAGGCGTCGGCAGGACTCGGTGATCCGCCGGAGGCCGCCGCGGAGGCGATCTTCCAGTTGATCAGCTTCAGGTACTCGACCTTCGCGTGTACCCGCGCGAGGTTGGTGCGCACCCACGGTGCGTCGATGACCCGCTGGCCGTCGCCGGTCTTGTGTTGCTGTGCCCAGGCGACGGTTTCGCGAAGCGCGGTCTGTACGGGGGCGGCGCTGCACAGCGCGACCCGCTCGTGGTTGAGCTGATTGGTCACCAGCGGCCAGCCGCCACCCTCTTCGCCGACTCGCGCGCTCACCGGCACCCGGACGTCGGAGTAGTAGGTGGCCGATGTGTCGACGCCGGACATCGTGTGGACCGGGGTGTAGTCGAAGCCGGCGCTGTCGGTCGGGACGATGAGCATCGAGATGCCCTTGTGTTTCTTCCCGCCGGGCTCGAGGGTCGACGGGTCGGTGCGGCACGCGAGCCAGATGTAGTCGGCGTATGCGACCAGCGACGTCCACATCTTCTGCCCGTTGATCACGTACTCGTCGCCGTCGCGCACGGCGGTCGTGCGTAGAGCCGCGAGATCGGTGCCTGCCTCAGGCTCGGAGTATCCGATCGAGAAGTGCAGTTCGCCCGCCGCGATCTTGGGCAGGAAGAAGGCCTTCTGCTCGTCGGTGCCGTAGTTCATGATCGTCGGCGCAACGGAGTTGATGGTCAGGAACGGGACGGGCGCGCCCGCGATCGCGGCCTCGTCGGTGAAGATCAACTGGTCCATCATCGAACGGTTCTGGCCGCCGAACTCGGTCGGCCAGCCGAGCGCGAGCCAGCCGTCAGAGCCCATCTGCGCCACGACGTCGCGGTACGCGTCGCCCTCGCCGAGTTCGCCGTCACCGCCCGTGAGTGCGGCGCGTCGTTCGTCTGTCATCAGTCCTGCGAAATACGACCGCAGCTCGCGACGAAGATCGGCCTGTTGCTCTGTGTACGCGATGCGCATGTTCGACCCCTGTGCTTTCGGTGGGTACTCGCCAACTTCTGAAACACGTTCTAACCTGTATCCACCCAGCCGTCAACCAGCGGACCTGACAACGAAGAGGGGTACTGATGCGAATCAAGGCGGATTTCGACCTATGTGAGGCCAACGGTGTGTGCGTCGGATTCGCACCCGAGTTCTTCGACCTCGATGACGACGACTACCTGGTGATTCTGTCCGACGAGGTGCCCGACGAGAAGGTCGACGAGGTGCGTCGGGCAGTGGCCGGATGTCCGAAGTCGGCACTGCGGCTCGAGTGAATTCGACGAGTGGTTTCGGGGGTTCTGTTCCGGCGCGCAGGGAGCGCATGTTAGAACAGGTTCTAGTAATCGAAAGGGGTTCGTGATGGTGCAGTCACTTGACGATCGGGTCGCCGTGGTCACCGGCGCCGGTGCGGGTCTCGGCAGGGCCGAGGCGATCGGGCTCGCCACGGCGGGTGCGACGGTGATCGTCAACGACCTCGCGAACGCGCTCGACGCCAGCGACACGATCGAGACCATCACCGGCGCGGGCGGCCGAGCGGTGCCCGTCGCAGGCGACATCTCCGACTCCGGCGTCGCGGCCGAGATCATGCGCGTTGCCACCGAAGACCTCGGCCGACTCGACGTCGTGGTCAGCAACGCGGGCGTCGTCCGCGACAAGATGCTGTTCAACATGACCGACGACGAGTGGGATCTGGTGATCCGGGTCCATCTCCGGGGACACTTCCTGCTCAACCGCAATGCGGGCGCCTACTGGCGCAACGAGTCGAAGAAGGCGGGCGGACCCGTCTACGGGCGCCTGATCAACACCTCGTCGGAAGCCGGTCTGCTGGGCCCCGAGGGGCAGGCGAACTACGCCGCGGCCAAGGCCGGGATCACCGCGCTCACCCTCTCCTCGTCGCGCGCGCTCAAGCGCTACGGCGTGCGTGCGAACGCGATCTGCCCACGCGCGCGGACTGCGATGACCGCCGCGGTATTCGGTGATGCACCCGCCGATGGCGTCGACCCGCTGTCGCCCGAGCACGTCGTGCGGCTCGTGAATTTTCTGGCGTCGCCCGACTCCGACGACGTGACCGGACAGGTCTTCGTCGTCTATGGTCCGCGCGTTACCCTGATGGCCGCGCCGACCGTCGACGAGGTCTTCGAGGCAGAGAGTGGCACCTGGGATTCCGACGATCTCGCGAAGACGCTCACGTCGTATTTTGCCGAGCGCGATCCGTCGAAAACCTTCACGGCGCGTGGGCTGGTCAACTGACCCACTTCTGTGTGTTTTGCGTGCTAGGTTGCTTGGAAACCGGGGAAGAGGAGCAGACGTTTGTCGCGCAGGCTTGACGCGCCGCTGGAACAGGTCGGCGACTTCGTTGCCCTAGGTGTCGATTCATTCCGCGAGCTGTTTCATCGTCCTTTTCAGTGGCGGGAGACGGTCGAGCAATCGTGGGCTATCGCGCGTGTTTCGATGATGCCGACGCTGCTCGTGGCGATCCCCTTCACCGTGCTCGTCAGCTTCACGCTCAACATCCTGCTGCGCGAGATCGGTGCGCAAGACCTGTCGGGAGCAGGCGCAGCGCTCGGCACGATCACGCAGATCGGTCCCATCGTCACGGTGCTCATCGTCGCCGGAGCGGGCGCCACGGCAATCTGCGCCGACCTCGGCGCACGGACGATCCGTGAGGAAATCGACGCGATGGAGGTGCTCGGGATCAACCCGGTGCACCGACTGGTGGTTCCCCGCGTGATCGCCTCGACCGGCGTGGCGCTGTTGCTCAACAGCCTTGTGTGCACGATCGGTATCGGCGGCGGATTCTTGTTCTCGGTCTATCTGCAGGACGTCAATCCGGGTGCGTTCCTCGCCAGCCTCACGCTGCTCACCGGCTTCGGTGAGCTGATGATCTCAATGGTCAAAGCGGCGCTGTTCGGGCTGTTCGCGGGATTGGTCGGCTGCTATCAGGGACTCAACGTCAAGGGTGGGGCCAAGGGCGTCGGCGACGCGGTGAACGAGACCGTCGTCTACTCCTTCATGGCGCTGTTCGTCGTCAACGTCGTGGTGACCGCGGTCGGCGTGAAGGCGACGGCGGGCTGAGAAATGGTCCTTCCTTTCACGACGCGGCTCCAGACCGCCAGAGTCGCGATCAAACGCGCGGGCGACGACTGGAACCAGATCGGCGATCAGGCGCTCTTCTATTGGGACAGCCTGATTGCGATCCCGCGAGCGGTACGCCAGTACAAGAAGGAGACGCTCCGGCTGATCGCGGAGATCTCCATGGGTTCTGGTGCGCTGGCGATGATCGGCGGGACCGTCGTCGTGGTCGGATTCCTGACGTTGTTCACGGGCGGCACCATCGCGGTTCAGGGCTATAGCTCGCTGGCCAACATCGGTGTCGAGGCACTGACGGGATTCTTCTCGGCGTTCATCAACGTCCGCATCGCGGTTCCGGTGATCGCGGGTATCGCGCTTGCCGCGACGATCGGCGCGGGAGCGACAGCACAGTTGGGTGCCATGCGCGTCAGCGAGGAGATCGACGCACTGGAGACCATGGCGATCTCGTCGATTCCGTACCTGGTCAGCACGCGCATCGTGGCGGGCATGATCGCGATCATCCCGCTCTACTCGCTGGCCTCCCTCGCCGCCTTCGTCGCCAGCCGATTCGCAACGGTCGTGCTCTACGGGCAGTCGTCGGGTGTGTACGACCACTACTTCAATACGTTCCTGATCCCGTCGGACATCCTCTGGTCGTTCGTGCAAGCCATCTGTATGGCCATCGCGGTGATGCTGATCCACACCTACTACGGCTACAACGCCGACGGCGGTCCGGTCGGCGTGGGCGTCGCGGTCGGCAACGCGGTGCGCGCGTCGCTGGTGGTTGTCGTCGTCATCACTCTGCTCACCTCGCTCGCCATCTACGGCGCCGACGGCAAGTTCAACCTGGCGGGCTGATCAGATGGCGCGCAGACAAGAGCGGAGCCCGCTGGTCCGCAAAACGGCAGCGGTGATCATGGTGGGTGGTCTCGTCGCGGTTGTCGTCGGTGCCGGCGCACAATTCCTCGGCTGGTTCGCCGACACCCAGCCGGTCACGCTCAACACGCCGCGAGCCGGTCTGGTGATGAGTCCCGACGCCAAGGTGAAACTGCGCGGTGTGCAGGTCGGCAGGGTCGCGACGATCAGGCAGGCCGACGGTCACGCGGTGCTCGACCTCGACATCGACAGCGACAAAATGTCGCAGATCCCCGCGAACGTGACCGCAGACATCAAATCCAACACGGTTTTCGGGGCCAAAGCCGTCAACCTGGTGATCCCGGAGACCGGACCGCAGGGCCACCTCTACGCCGGGCAGGTCATCGCGGCCGACCGCGTCGTCGTCGAACTCAACACCGTTTTCCAACAGTTGGTCAACGTGCTCGCCGACCTCCAGCCCGACAAGCTCAACGCCGTGATGGGCGCCGTCGACACCGCACTGTCGGGACAGGGCAAGCAGATCGGTGCGTCGCTCGACCAATTGTCGGGGTTGCTCGCGAAGACCAACCCTCATCTGCCGGAGCTCAACGAGGCGATCGAACAGGCCGCGGGAGCGACCAATGTGTACGCCGACGCCATGCCGGATCTGATGCGGACCATCGACAACGCGACGTTCCTCGGCAACACGTTGCTCGACAACTCGGCCAACCTCGACGCGCTGCTGATCAACGCGACCGGGATGGCCAATACGATCAACGGCGTGCTCTCGCCGCCCAAGCAGACACTGATCAACACACTGTCGAACCTGAACCCCGTCGCGCGGCTTCTCGGCTACCAGTCGCCGGGACTGACGTGCTTCTTGACGGCGAGCGCGCAGGCAGCTGATCTCGCCAAGCCGATGCTCGGCGGAAAGAACAACAATCTGCTCCTATACGCGGGATTGCAGCCGGGCACCGACCCGTACACGTATCCACAGAGCCTCCCGATTGTCGGCGCCGACGGCCCGCCGACCTGCGATGGAGCCCTGAGTGATCCCACAACCGACGTCAACTCGGGTTTCTACGTGACCGATAACGCTCCGGTGCCCTACCAGCCACGCACCACTGCCAAGGCCTCACGCGAGAAGCTCTTCCAGGTGCTCTTCGGGGAGCCCGCCCGTGGTTGACAATCGCACCCGCGCATTCCGCGCCACCGTCATCAAGCTGGGCGCCTTCGCGACGGTCATGATCTTGGTTTTCGTCGGCCTCGTCGCGGTGTTCAGCAACTATCGACCGGGGTCGTCGTCGGACTACTCCGCCATCTTCGTGAGTGCGTCGGAGATGAAGTCGGGGTCGAAGGTGAAGATCGCCGGTGTGCAGGTCGGGACCGTGGACAAGGTCGCGTTGACGCGGAACAACGACGCCGAGGTGTCGTTCAGCGTCGATGAGAAGTACCGGCTGCCGAAGTCGGTGCGCGCGTTGATCCGCTACGAGAACCTGACCGGCGACCGCTATCTCGACATCGAGCAGGGCGGTGGCGATCCCGACGACACACTGCCCTCGGGTGCGACGATCCCGATCGGGCAGACCGAGCCCGCGATGGACCTCGACAAGTTGCTCGGCGGGTTCAAGCCGCTGTTCCGCACGCTCAATCCCGACGAGGTGAACCAGCTGTCGGCGTCGTTGATCGAGGTCTTCCAGGGCCGAGCCCAGCGGGAGGCGCTCACCAACCTGCTCGCGCAGACGTCGTCGTTCACCGGCGCGCTCGCCGATCGAGACCAGTTGATCGGCGACGTCATCGACAACCTCAACCAGACGCTCGGCATTCTCGACGGGGACAAGAAGGGTCTCGACACGAGCCTCGATCAGATGCAGCAGTTGATCACCGGACTGTCGGCGCAGCGCGGAACCATCGGCAATGCGCTGACGCAGACGGCCGCGGTGACCAACGGACTGTCGGGGTTGCTCGGAGCGACCCGCCCCGACCTCAAGCAGATCGTCGCCGAGACGGGCACGGTGTCGGGCAACCTGCTGAAGTCGGAACCATACCTGCGACAACTCGCGGGACGACTGCCGAACGACTTCAAGAAGCTCTCCAATCTCGGCAGCTACGGCGCATGGCTGCAGATCTACTTCTGTCGAATCCGTTTGCTGCTCAGCGGACCTGACGGCAAGCAGTACTTCTTCACCTCCAACGACGTGATGGGCGATACCACGAAGGCCGGCGGGAGGTGCGCGGCGACATGAGCGAGAAGCGGGCGCTCCTCAACGGGCGCAGCCGAGTTCAGATCGGCCTCATCGGCGTCGTCGTCACCGCGATGGTCGTGATCGTCGCGATGCAGATGGACAAGCTGCCGTATCTGTCGCCGATCAGCAGATACACCGCGTATTTCGACGACGCTGGCGGGCTGGTGAACGGCGACATCGTGACGGTCTCCGGCGTGAAGGTCGGTACGGTCGAGAACATCGCGCTCGCACCGACCGACCAGGGCACGAAGGCCGCGGTCACCTTCCGCATGAACGACACCGTGGTGATGGGTACGGATACGCAGGCAGCGATCAAGACCGAAACAGTGCTCGGCAGAAGGAATCTGACGATCCTGCCACACGGTGGTGGACGTATCCGGCCGGGCGAGTCGATCGCCAACCGGAACACCATCGCACCGTATTCACTCTCCGACGCTCTCGACGAGTCGACCAATTCGCTCGCACAGACCGACACCGATCAGCTCAACAAGGCCCTCGACACCCTGTCGGTGACGTTCTCGTCGACCCCCGACGAAGTACAGGGCGCGGTCGACGGCGTGTCACGGCTGTCCAAGGCGATTGCCGACCGCGACAACAACCTTCGTGCACTGCTGGCCAAGGCCAACGGTGTCACCGACGTCATCGGCGACCGGAGCAAGCAGATCAATCAGCTTCTCGTGGATGCCAATTCGCTCGTCGGCGAACTGCAGTTCCGACGCACCGCCATCGCGCAGCTCATCAGTGGTACCCGTGATGTCGCCGACCAGATATCCGGATTCATCAAGGAGAACAACGAACAACTGCGGCCGGCACTGACGAAACTCGACGGTGTACTCGACATCCTCAACGACAACGAGGAGAACCTCAAACAGACCCTCGACCGGCTGGGGCCGTACGCCAACGCGCTCGGCGAGGCCGTCGCGTCCGGGCCACGGTTCGAATCGCTGGTCGGTGTCAGTACTTTCGGCGATTACACCGCGACGTTCATGAAGATCCTTCAGCAGAAGTATCCCGAGGCATGGAAGGCGTTCGGCTACAGCGGGTTCCCGCTGCTGCCGCAGGCATGGAGCCAAGCGCCGCCCTTCCCGCAGAAGGACACCGCACCGGCTCCGCCGCCGACTTACCCGACCCCGACGGCAGGTGGCTGACATGGCATTCCGTCGTTCCCTCCCGGGGAGCCGAAAGGCATGGGGCGCAGCGGGTCTGGTGGCGCTGCTGGTTCTCGCGGGCATCATCGGATACGCCGTCTACGACAGGGCGACCACCAAGACGATCACCGCCTATTTCCCGTCGGTCAACGGTCTCTACACCGGCGACACCGTGCGTGTGCTCGGTGTCCGCGTCGGAAAGGTCAGCTCCATCACGCCTCGCGCGGGCGATGTGAAGGTGACGCTCGACGTCGACCGTTCGACGCCGATCCCGGCCGACGCGCGGGCGGTCGTGGTGGCTCAGAGCCTGGTTTCCGGCCGGTTCGTGCAACTGACCCCGGTCTACGCGGGCGGAAAGCAGCTCGACGACGGCAGCGCGATTCCCATGGAGCGCACCGCCGTTCCGATGGAGTGGGACGACGTCAAGAAGCAACTCTCGAGCCTGACCAAGGCGATCGGACCCGATGGTGCCGACAAGGGATCGGCCGCCAAGCTGATGGACGTCGCCGACAAGAACCTGCAGGGCAACGGTGAGGCGATCAATTCGTCCATCACGAACCTCTCCGACGTGATGTCGACGCTGTCGTCGGGTCGAGACGACCTGTTCTCGACGATCCGCAACCTGCAGAAGCTGACCGACGCGCTCTCAACGAGTCACGAGGAGCTGGTGCAGTTCAACGGCCGGATCGCCTCTGTGACGGATGTTCTCGCCGACAACACGACGCAACTCGACGGCGCGATGCACAATCTGGATTCGGCGATGAGCGATATCAACACGTTCATCGACCAGAACAAGCAATCGTTGACCACCTCGGTGGCGAAGCTGTCGGACACGACACGCATCCTCGCGGAGAAGGACAGCCAGATCCGCGGGTTGCTGCACTCTGCGCCCAATCAGCTCGCCAACTTCTACAACATCTACAACCCGCTGACCGGTTCGCTGTCCGGAGTTTTCGGCCTCGGCATGGGCAACAACCTCATCACGCTGCTCTGCGGAACGATGGAGGCCAACAACAGGCCGGGTCAGAGCAAGGCAGACGTCGAAAAGTGTGTCGATGTGCTTGCGCCCGTTCTCGGTTCGCTCTCTGTGGCATATCCGCCGTTCATGTCCGACCCCGTCGTCGGCAAGAGTGCGCTCCCCAGCCAGGTCACCTACCAGAACGCCGACGTCAAAGCCCGCGCCCAGCAGGGCATTCGCGATCAGGACGCTGCGACGCGTCGCGGCAACGGCGGCGGGCTCGGCGACCTGCTGGTGCCGTGGGGAGGTGAGGGCTGATGCTGCGCCCCAACCGAACTCGCGGGCCGCGCAGGAGCCTGCGCGCCGCACTCATGATCGCGGTGGTCACGGCCATCGCGACGGCCTGTGGATTCGACGGCGCCGACAGCCTGCCCGTGCCGGGCGCGCAGGGCACCGGCAACGGATCGTACGAGATCTCGGCGGTGATCCCGACCGCGGCGGGCCTCACCAACAACTCCCCGGTGATGTTGAACGACGTGACGGTCGGAAGCGTCGGGGATATCGATGTCGACGCGAATTGGCATGCGGCGGTTCCGATCAAACTCAATCCGGGAGTGCAGGTTCCACGCGGTTCGTATGTGAAGGTCGGGATGACCAGCGTGCTCGGGTCGACACATCTGGCGATCGTGCCGCCGGAGAAGACGACGGCCGGCTATCTGCACGCAGGCGATGAGATTCCGCTGCCCGCGTGTCCCGAGCAGAAGAACATCGCGCAGCCATCGGGTCAGCGGGTCGCAGACATCAATTCCGCGCAGCAAGTGCCCCAGTGCGCATTCCCGACCACCGAACAGGTGCTCAGTGCACTATCGGTGGTGCTCAACGGCGGTGGACTCTCGCAGCTCGGCGACATCACCCACGAGCTCAGCCAGGTCCTCGGCGGCAACGCCGAATCGATCCGCGCGCTCGTGCCGCGCCTGAACACGCTCATCTCCGACCTCTCGAGCCAGTCGGGCGACATCATCGACGCGATGGACGGCCTCGACCGGTTGAGTACGACGATCAACCAGCAGAAGCCGACCGTCGAAAAGGCTCTCGCCGACGGGCCGGCCATCTTGGCGATGCTCAACGACGAACGCGACAAGTTCACCGGCGCATTGTCGGCGCTCAGTGGCCTCTCGAAGACCGTCAACGATGTGCTGCGCGCCAACACCGACGACATCAAGACCATCGTCGCGAACCTGAATCCGACGCTCGGCGCACTCGCTGCGGCGGGTCCGGCGCTGCCGGGGGCGACCAGAATCCTGTTCACCTTCCCCTTCTTGGAGGAGACGATTCCGCAGATCGTCAAGGGCGACTACGTGAACTCCGACCTCGTGCTCGACCTGACGGTCGACAGGCTCAAGCAGACAATTCTGATGACCTCGGGTCTCGTCGGACCGGAAGGGGTGACCGGCCAACCTGCCGGAGCGGCCAAGCGCGGGCTGGATCCGTTCACGTCGCCGCTGGTACCCGGCGGTGAGAAGCGGCCCGACAGTGCGGACCCTGTCCCCGCCGGCACGCAGGAGTCGACCGCAACGGGAACGTCCACCGCCCCCCGGACGTCCGCTCCCCGGACACCCGTTCCCGCGAACGGTGGTGGCCGATGAAGATCACCAGGTTCGTCCGGATGCAGCTCACGATCTTCGCGATCGTCACCGTCGTCGCACTTGTCGCGATGGCCGTGTACTACGTGCGCTTGCCCGCGATGGCTGGTGTCGGTCGCTACGACGTGACGCTCGAACTGCCGAGCACGGGCGGCATCTACACCAACGCCAACGTCAGCTACCGCGGAGTGAACGTCGGCAAGGTCAAGGAGGTCCGCCTCACGTCGAACGGTGTCGCGGCGACGCTGTCGATCGACAGCTCGGCGAAGATCCCCGCAGACTCCACAGCGTCGATCCGCAGCGTGTCGGCGGTCGGCGAGCAGTTCGTCGAGTTCACACCCAAGTCAGGATCGGGTGGCGACTACCTCGGCGACGGTGCGGTGGTGCACAGCACCGACGTGCCGGTCGAGATCTCGTCGGTACTCGAGCAGGCCAATGCCCTGCTCGCCAAGGTGGGCGACACCCGATTGCGCAACGTGATGGACGAGGCGTTCACCGCATTCAACGGAACCGGTGAGGATCTTCGGCGCCTGCTCGACTCGATGACGCTCCTCGTCGCCGACGCCGACAAGAACGTCGACGTGACGATCGATCTGATCAAGCAGACCGGCCCGCTGCTGGAGACGCAGAACAGGACAGCGGACTCGGTCCGTGCGTGGACGGCGAACGCCGTCAAGGTGACCGATCAGTTGCGTGCCAACAAGCCGGAGATCACCGACATCCTGACCAAGGGGCCGTCGACGGCGTCGAAGTCGCAGCAGTTGTTCGCTGATATGGACCAGACACTTCCGATGCTGATCAACAACCTCGGCGTCGCGTCGAAGACGCTTGCGCTCTACCTGCCGAATCTCCAGCAGGTGGTGGTGATCTATCCGCGATTGATCAGCTCGCTGCTGACCGCGGTTCATCAGGGCTCGGCCGAGTACGGGCCGAGCGTGCTGTTCTCGCTCGGCTTCCAGGATCCCGCGCCGTGCACCGTCGGATTCATGCCGTCCAACGAGTGGCGCAGTCCCGCGGTGCAAACCGCCCGCGACCTGCCTCCCGGTCTGCTGTGCCGGTTACCGCAGGATGCGCAGATCGCGGTTCGCGGTGCCAGAAACTTCCCGTGCGCCGAGTTCCCCGGCCGACGCGCCCCGACGCCTGAGGAATGCCGGACGGGCTTCAAGGCGAGCACGGAGAAGAACGTCGCTCTGCCCAACGGGATCCCGGGCCTCGTGCCCGCCCCCGCCGGCTATACGACGCCTGGTACCCCCGGGTCGTATGAGGCTGGTCCGGCCGTTTACGGCACCACGTACGATCCGGATACGGGTGACTTCATCGGCCCGGACGGCAAGACGTACAACGCCGGAACCGGCAGGGATGCTCCTGCAAGCAGCGACAGTCAAGGACAAAGCAGCACGTGGCAGGGATTGATCACCAGCGGGATGGCAGGGTGAATCGGCAGGTGGGCGCTCAACCGGTCCGCTCGGCGCCGTTGCGGCGGGGCCGCAAGGACAAACGCGAACCGATCAAGCCCGCCGAGATCGCACCGGTTCCGGAGCAACTCGACGAGATCACCGCCGAAGCCGAAGCCGAAGCCGTTGAGAGCGCTGTGGAGCCCCCTGAGGCCGCCGAGGAAACTGCCGAGAGTACCGCCGAACCCGCCGGGGGCACCGCCGAACCCGCCGGGGAATCCGCGGTCAGCTACCGCGAACGCCGCGCCAAAAGGCAGGGTTCGACGCCGAGCCGGCCGGTGGAGCGTCGAGCAAGGGTCGGTCGCGGAAAAGGTGGCAAGTGGGTCGTCGCCGGTGCGGTGTGCGCTCTTTTCATCGTCGCGTGCGTGGTCGCGTCGACCTTCTTCGCCGTCGGCACCAGTCGGCTCGATCACCGAAACGAACTCCGGGCGTCGTACTCGACCTTCGCACGACAGATGACCATCGACCTGACATCGCTCAACCCCGGCAACGTCGACAAGGCATTGCAGACCGTGCAGGACAAGACGAGTGGCCCTGCGCAGCAACGGATCAAGCAGTCGATGGCGCAGGTGACCGACCTGATCCGTACCCAGAATCAGACCGTCACATCATCGGTGATCACCGACGCGGTCACCAAGGCGACCGACGACGACGGGTCGGTGATCGTCGTCTACGGGTGGGAGATGAAGTCACAGGATCCCAAGCAGGAGACCGTTATTCAGACGTTCCGCTGGCGGGTGGACATCACACGGATCAACGGTGATCTCAAGATGACCAACTTCGAGTGGGTGGTCTGATGTCGACCGCAATCACCACACGACGGCTCGTGGTAGTGGGTCTCGCCGTCATCGCCGTGGCGTGTGCCGTGGCGACCGGATTTCTCGGGTTCCGATACTTCGACGCTCGTGCGACGGAGGACTCGCGTGAGTCATCGCTCTCTGCGGCAAGGGATTACGCGACGACGATGTTCGGCTACGACCCGGTGAACGTCGCCGACCACGTGCAGCGATCCAAGAATGTTGTCATCGGATCGGCGAAGACCGAATACGACAGGCTGATCGCCCAACCGCTGCCCGACGATAGGGACGACTTTGTCGAGGGAGTGCGCAAGCAGCGCGTCGTGTCTCAGGCGGTCATCCAGGACGCGGGTGTCGTGACCAACACGCGCGACACCTCGACGGTGCTGCTCTTCATGAATCAGTCGGTCAGCCGCAATGGCAAGGACCTCGTGCGGGTGGACCCGAGCCGACTGACGTTCTCGATGGTCCGCCACGACGACACCTGGATGATCGAAAAGATCGAGATCATCACCGACGACTCGTTCCGCAGCCGTATCGAGCAGACATCGACTCCGCCGGCAGGTGCGGTCCCGCTCCCCGGCCCGTCATCGGAAAGCCCGTCACCTGTAAGCCCATCGCCGGCAAGCCCGTCACCTGCAAGTCCGTCGCCGGCGAGTCCGTCGGCCGTCCCCACCGAGTCCTCGGCACCTCCTGCCGGTTAGCGGCGCCGGCGTGTTTGTGCGCACGAACCAAATCCATCGACGGACTTCATGTCCGGAGGACATGGCCTAGGTCACTATTGCTGGATAGTGTCGTGTGGCACACAGCGCAGGCGACGTCTCGGTACTTTGCGCGAGTTAGTCTCCGCCGCAATGACTTTCGTGATGGTTCACGCCGTGGTCTTCGGGTTCGGTGTCTTCCGGCCCGATCGATGACGGTCGTCTCGTCTGTTGTGCAGTGCCAACAGATTCGAGAGAGGTCCGTGTAAATGTCGGAAGTATCCAATTCGGAATTGCAGGGTAAGCGCGTCTTCATCACCGGTTCTGCGCGCGGTGTCGGGCGGGGAATCGCCGAGCTGGCGATCAGCCGCGGCGCTCAGGTGGTGATCAGTGACTTCGACGAGGATGCGGCGCATAAGACGGCAGCGGACCTCGGCGCCGCGGGCGTGGCCAATTGCGATGTGACCGATGAGGCGAGCGTCGTCGACGCGATCGCGCGGGTGCAGGAACTGCTCGGTGGGCTGGATGTGCTGGTCAACAACGCAGGCATCGAGATCGCGGCCCCGCTCGCAATGCAGTCGACGGACAGCTTCGACAAGATCTTCGCGGTGAACGTCCGTGGACCGTTCGTCGTCACCAAGGCTGCCGTGCCCGCGCTCGCCGAAAGCAAGGGGAACGTCGTCAACATCGCATCGGTCGCCGGAGTCGGCGGAAGTCCACTGCTCGGCTCGTACTGCGCCACCAAGGCGGCGCTCATCCAGCTCACCCGGGTGTTCGCGATCGAACTTCGCCAGACCGGAATCCGCGTCAACGCCGTCTGTCCCGGATTTGCGGATACCTCCATGGTCGACCGGCTCGCCCCCGAGTTTGAAGCGGCGACCGACGCCCCCTTCGGTGACCTTGTCGCGGCAAAGCAGGGACGGCTCGGAACCGTGGAAGACATCGCGGAGGTCGCGTGCTTCCTCGCATCCGACCGCGCGAGTTGGGTAACCGGAAGCCACTACGTGCTCGACGGTGGACTGACCGCATCCCTTGTCTGACTTCGTATTTCGATTCACTTCAATCCACTTGTAGAGAAGAGGACCAACTCATGGCACAGAAACTGGACGGTCGCGTTGCCGTCGTCACCGGTGCGGGCGCAGGACTGGGTGCCGCGATCGCACGGCGGCTCGGACAGGAGGGTGCGCGCGTTGTGGTCTCCGACATCAACGCCGACGCCGCCAAGTCGGTCGCGTACTCGATCGACGGCGCTATCGCGTGCACAACGGATGTCACCGACGAAGAACAGGTGCAGCAACTGATCGCCGACACGCAGGAGCACTTCGGCGCGCTGCACATCATGGTTCCCAACGCGGGAGTCGGCTCCGTGCAGCCCATCGCGGAGATGTCCTACGCGGACTGGCGCAAGACCACCTCGGTCAACCTCGACGGGGTGTTCCTCTCGATCCGCTACGCCGCACCGGCGATCATCGCCTCCGGTGGAGGGTCGATCGTGACGATCAGCTCGATCACCGCGACCGCCGGCTCTGCGCTGATCGCTCCGTATGCCGCGGCCAAGGCCGCCGTACGCAACCTCACGGAGACCGCCGCCGCGGAGTTCCGCGCGCACGGCATCCGCGTCAACGCCGTGCTGCCGGGCTTCATCGATACGGAACTGGTCACCACCGCGGCGCCGCTGTTCGAAGCCGCCCTCGGACTGCCGGAAGGCGGCTTCGACGCTGTCATGGCTCAGAAGCAGGGACGCTACGGAACACCGGAAGAAGTTGCTGCAGCGGTGACCTTCTTCGCCTCGGACGAGTCGTCGTGGTGCAACGGCAGCAGCCTGGTGCTCGACGGCGGATTCGTGAGTTCGCTGCTCTGAGGCCGGTCAGGGGACTCGAGTCAGGAGACCTGATAGCCCATCGGCATCATCGTCGACTTGTGTTCGACGAACGACTCGAGTCCCTCGGGCCCGCATTCGCGGCCGATGCCCGAGCTCTTGAAACCGCCGAACGGTGAGCCGGGGTCGATGGCGTAGAAGTTAATCCCGAAGGTGCCGGTGCGGATCTTCTCGGAGATCTCGATACCGCGCTCGACGTCGGCGGTCCACACGGTGCCCGCGAGTCCGTAGTCGGAGTCGTTGGCGATGGCGATCGCGTCGTCGATGTCGTCGTAGGTGATGACCGACAGCACCGGGCCGAAGATCTCTTCCTGGGCGATCGTCATGTCGTTGGTGACGTCGGTGAAGATCGTCGGGGTGAGGAAGAAGCCGGCGTCGAGGCCTTCGGGGCGGCCGCCTTCGAGGGTCGCGGTGGCTCCCTCTTGCTTGCCCTTGGCGATGTAGCCCTCGATCTTCTCCAACTGCCGCTTGTTGATGACGGGTCCGAGCTGGCTGTCGGGTTCGCTCGGCAGGCCCACCTTCATGGCGTTGGCCGCCTCGACCATTGCCGCGACGATCTCGTCCTTGCGGCTCGCGGGTACCAACACCCTGGTCTGCGCGACGCACGCCTGCCCGGTGTTGAACAGGCCGAGGAAGACCATCATGCCGATGTTGTTGATGTCGACGTCGTCGAGGACGATCGCGGCGGACTTGCCGCCGAGCTCCAGCGAGCAGCGCTTGAGCGATTCGGCGCACGCGGCACCGATCTGCCGACCGGCGGCCGTCGATCCGGTGAACGTGATCTTGTCGACGTCGGGGTGTGCGACGAGTGCTTTACCGGTGTCCGGCCCGCCGGGGAGTATCGAGATGACGCCCTCGGGAACTCCTGCCTCGGTGAAGATCTCGGCGACGGCGTTGGCAGTGCGCGGTGTCTCCGGTGCAGGTTTGAGCACCACTGAACAGCCGGCGGCGAGTGCTGCGCCGAGCTTGTTGCAGACCAGAAACAGCGGGACGTTCCATGCGGTGATCGCGCCGACGACTCCGACCGGTTCGCGCGTGATGCGCGTGGTGCCGAACAGTCCGTTGCGGTACTCGATCCAGTCGTAGTTGCGTGCGGCCTCGGCGTACGAGCGCAGCACGCCGGTACCGGGCAGCTTCTGCAGCATGTCGACGGCACTCGGCGGGGCACCCATCTCCGACGACACCAGGGCCGAGATCGCTTCTGCGCGTTCATCGATGATGTCGGCGACGCGGTCGAGCACGGCTGCACGTTCTTCCGGCGACTTCTGCGACCACACGCCCGAATCGAAGGCGGCGCGGGCGGTACGGACTGCCGTGTCGACGTCGACCTCGTCGGCGAGCGGAACGGATGCGACTCGCTCGCCGGTCGCGGGCGAGAACACCTCGAGAGTCTCGGTCGAATGGGGCTTCACCCACGTGCCGCCGATGTAGAGCTCGGTCCGGTCGTCGGATGTGCCTGCCTCGTTCGAGGAACGAGGTTCGACGGTCTGGGTCATGCGTGCTCCTGAAGTTGGTACCCGATGTTTCCCTCGACCCGTTGTGCTCTGAGGACTGCTGAACACTCCTCGGGGAGGGGCGCGGACAGGTGTGAACCACCGCACATCCAATACTAGAACACGTTCTAACTCTGGTGTCGAGATCAGGAGTCAAAGGCGATGCGGGCGGCGAATCCCTCGACGGCGTCGTCGAGTATCGCGACCCGCGCGGGCATGTCCTGTGCTTCGAGGAGCGACTGTCGGTCGGCGGCGCCGATCGGTAGGCGGGCCGCCCAGCCGAAGAGTCCGGCGTCGTCGAAGTCGGCGTCGTCGAATGAAGGCAGGTCGTCGGGCAGGGGTGTGCCTCTGCGGGCGTAGGCGTCGACGACGATCTCGCGGATGCGGGTTCCGAGCGCGATCGAGTCGGCACGGGCTGCCGCGCTGGTCTTCGGTTCGTTGAGGACGGTCACCTCGGCGCGCGGGTACGGATCGTCGGGCAGCCATTCGGTTACCCGGAAGCGTCTGGTGCCGATGCAATGGACAAACGACAGTCCGCTGGGGTCGCGGCTCACGCGGTCGATTGCCGCGAAGGTCCCGACGTCGTGGCGAACATCGCCGCCGCCGACCTCCGAACCGCGCGCGATGAGGACGACGCCGAAGCCCGGCGGTCCGTCGGCGGCGGCGAGACAGTCGTCGAGCATCGTTCGATAGCGCGGTTCGAAGATCCGTAGCGGAAGCACCTCACCCGGCAGCAGTGCTGTGCCGAGCGGGAACATGGGTTGTGCGCTCATGTTCACACACTCCGGTGGGTCTGGTTGGCCCGCGTTGAATTGGGTTGTCAGGCAGACGGTTTGGCGTCGAGCACGACCTCGAACTCGAGAAGGTCCGCGCCGCTGGCGACAGGTTTTGCGCGCTCACCCGAATGAGCCTCGCGTGCGGGGCCGGCAGCCCATGCCTGGAAATCCTCTTCGGTCTCCCACTGCGTGACGACGAAGTACCGGTCGTCGCCCTTGACCGGACGCAGCAACTGGAATCCGAGGAAACCCTTCGAGCCGTCGACCGAGTGTGCGCGGTGTGCGAAGCGCTTCTCGAGTTCGGGCCCAGCGCCCTCGGGGACATGGATCGCGTTGATCTTCACAACAGTCATGTCCTCAGCCTAGTTCGGAATGTCTGTGCGTCGGATTAATCTCATTCACTGTGAGTGCGTACGCGATGTCTGAGGCGGGGTATGTGACGGCCGAGACGGGCCTGCTCGACCACGGTGGTCCAGACCGGGGCCTCGACGCGCAGCAGTCGACGGAGGCGCTCGGCGTGGGTCCGATCGTGCTACTCCACGGGCTCATGGGGCGGGGCCGCACCTGGCGGCGACAGATCCCCTGGTTGCGGAGGTATGGCCGGGTCTTCACGTTCGACGCCGCGTTCCACACCGGAGCCGACGCCGCGCTCATCTCCGACCCCGCGGAGGTCTCGACCGAGCGCTTCGTCGCCGACCTCGCCGAGATCCTCACCTGGATCGACCTCGGACCCGCTGTGCTGGTTGGACATTCGATGGGCGCGCTGCATGCGTGGTGCGCCGCCGCGGAGTATCCGGAACTCGTCAGTGCGCTCGTCGTCGAAGACATGGCGCCCGACTTCCGTGGCCGCACCACCGCCGAGTGGACGCCCTGGTTCGACTCGTGGCCGGACCGGTTCAGCTCACTCGGACACGCCAGGCAGATGTTCGGCGACGTCGCGGGGCGGTACTTCTACGAGGCATTCGACGACGGCGCATTGCACGGTCAACTGGCGACCTGGGCGGCGATCGCGCAGGAGTGGGGCGAGCGCGACTTCTGGGATCAGTGGCGCAGAGTGCCGGTGCCGAGTCTGCTGATCGAGGCCGGACACACCGTGACGCCCGAGGGGCAGATGCGGAAGATGGCGTCGATCAACGACCACGCCGCACACTTGAAGGTCAGCGGAGCAGGCCACCTGATACACGACGACGCCCCGGAGGTCTTCCGGGGCGCCGTCGAAGCGTTTCTCTCTGGTTTGCCGTACCGCTGAGTGCTCAGGCGGCGGGCGGTGCCACCGGCTCGCCGACGATGCGGCGGAACGCGTGCACCTGGAACAGCGCCGCGAGCGGTGCCGAAATGATCAGTCCGATGCCGCACAGCAGTGCGCCGACGACGTTGGTGAACCACACGATGATCAGTGTGAGGATCGAGTCGCCGATGTTGTCGCTGGTGACGCGGAACGATCGACCGATGGCATCGCCGGGTGAACGGGATTCGCTGATCGTCGAGAGCACGGCGAACTGTAGGAAGAACGCCGCGATGATTCCGCCGATGACACAGAAGCTGAGCACGAAGGCGATCAGCGCAACGAGGATTGCCGTGCCGACGACCGGCCAGAAGCGGAGCGGGACCAGGAACGACTTCGCGTCGATCGGTTCGCCGTTCGCGACGCGGACCGCGCCGGACAGGATGGAGACCTGGAAATACAGCAGGAGCAGAAGCCCGACGATGTAGACGGCGATCAGGCCTGCGAGAGCTCCGCCGTTAACCGTCGTCGTCTCGTAGCTGTAGGTCGTGTCGCCGTAACTGCCGACGGTATTGGTAGTGGTGGTCTCGACCCACGACGATCCCCAGAAGATGAGCGCCCAGAACAGCAGTCCAACGGCGGCCATGATCACGCCGGGCAGAACCATCGGGCCGGGGTTGGCCTTGAACTGGCTCCACGCCCAACTGAAGCTCTCGCCGACACTGAACGGGGTGCCCGGAGCGCCGGGGGCCGGTGCGGCCGGATAACCGGGTGCGGCACCGAACTGGCCGGGAGGCGGCGTGCCGCCGGGGGGAACCGAACCCGGCTGTGGTTGCCCGTACTGGGGCGTGCCGTATTGGGGTTGCCCGTACTGGGGCTGGCCGTACTCGGGTTGCCCGTACTCGGGTTGCCCGTACTGGGGCTGGCCGGGAGCAGGTTGCCCGTACTGGGGCTCACCCGGAGATTGTTGGCCGTACTGGGGCTGACCAGGAGCGGGCTGCCCGTATTGCGGTTGGCCGGGGGCCGGTTGCCCGTACTGGGGTTGGCCGGGAGATGGTTGGCCGTACTGGGGTTGGCCCGGGGTGGGATTCGTCCCATACGGCTCGTTCGGGTTGGGTCCGGAAGAAGGCGTCGATTCGTTCGGCGGCTCGGTCATCAGGCAAAGCTAGCAACCCGCGCGGCTCAGATGAAGAGTTCGAACGACATACCGTTCAACGTGTCGCGAAGTCGGCTCACCTGACGAGGGTCGCGCGGGCCATCAACCCGCCTCACCTGCCAGGCAGAAGCGGCCGTCGGAGGTGATCTCGACGAGGCCGTCGACAAGTAGTGAGTCGAGCGCACGGTCGCGTTGGGCTGTGTCGGTCGGCCAAACGATGTCGAGTCGGTCGCGGACGACCGGCCCCTCGGTGCCGCGCAGAACGTCGAGTAGCAGTCCACGAACCTGGCGATCGGTGCCCGCGAACTTCTGCACCCGCTTGGGCGGGCCCGTGTGGGCGGGTTTGCCCGCGTTGACCCACGCGCACGAGAGCGGGCATCGCGCACAGTCGGGGTTTCGCGCTGTGCACACCAGGGCGCCGAGCTCCATCAGTGCTGCGCTGAAACGAGGAGTCGACGACGCGTAGGTGCCGTCTGGGTCACGGGGCAGCACGGCCTCGGCGTCGGCAAGATCTTTCTTCGACGGATTGCCGGGCTCGGCGCGACCGTGGACGGCACGCGCGAGAACGCGTCGGACGTTGGTGTCGACGACGGGAACCGACTGGCCGTAGGCGAAGCAGGCGACTGCTCGCGCTGTGTAGTCGCCGATGCCCGGCAGGGTGAGCATCGTCGCGACATCGTCCGGGACCTTGTCGTCGTGATCGGCGGCGAGCACCCGTGCGCATTCGTGGAGGCGCAGCGCACGACGCGGATAGCCGAGTTTTCCCCAGGCCCGCAGGACGTCGCCGGGCGACGCGGCGGCCATCGCGGATGGCACCGGCCAGCGTCGGACCCATTCCCGCCACGGTTCGACGACCCGGGCGACGGGTGTCTGCTGGAGCATGATCTCGCTGATGAGGATCTGCCAGCCCGAAAGCCCTGGCTCGCGCCATGGCAGGTCGCGCTCGTTGGCGTCGAACCAGCCCAATAGCACCTGAGGTGGCAGACTAAACGACATGATCGGATTGACCCCGAAACAGGCATGGGACGTTCTGCGCGAAGGTAACAAGCGCTTCATCAACGGAGAGTCTGAGCATCCCAGCCAGGGTATCGAGGACCGCGCACGTCTCGTCGCAGGCCAGCACCCCCACGTGGTGTTGTTCGGCTGCGCCGACTCGCGACTGGCGGCAGAGATCATCTTCGACCAGGGTCTCGGCGACATGTTCGTGGTCCGCACCGCGGGCCACGTCGTCGACTCGGCGGTGATGGGCTCGCTCGAGTACGCGGCGGAGGTGCTCGAGGTGCCGCTCGTCGTCATCCTCGGCCACGACAGTTGTGGAGCGGTCAAGGCGACCCTCGACGCTCTCGACGACCTGCAGATCCCCGGTGGCTACATCCGCGACGTCGTCGAACGTGTCACGCCGAGCATCCTCGCCGGCCGCAGCGAGGGGCTGACCAGGGTCGACGAGTTCGAGGCGCGGCACGTCGTCGAAACCGGCCGCTTGCTGATGCAGCGCAGTCGGATCATCGCCGATCGGGTGGCCAACGGAAAGCTGGCCATCGTCGGACTGACGTATGCGCTCAACGAGGGTGCCGTCCAGTTGCAGGGTGCCTACGGAGATATCGGCCAGAGTTACGTCGAGATCGATACTGCTGGAAATGGCCACAAGGGCGCACACGAAGCGTCCGCCGCGGTCGACGAAGCCCAGTCGGCGTGAGGCTCACGCGGCTGAGGGATTGCGCAGCTTAAGTCAACCTTTAGACTTTGCGCCGGTCAGGCGCGGTTTTCTCAGCGACACGCCGTTGCGGGTCATCCGTCGCATAGAAGGTGGCCGTTAGCGTGGATGCGTGATCGAACCGCAGGGCCCGTTGCCATCCGAGATCTATTGGCGTCGTCGTATTGTCGCCGGTGGCGTCGGGGTGGCTGTGCTTGCTCTGGTCATCGGTTTGATCGTGTGGACGACTTCCGGAGGCGACAAGTCGCCGTCGAACGCAGCATCGTCGTCGTCGATCTCGACCACGACCTCGCCCGCGTACGGATCGTCGGCATCGTCGGAGGCCCCGTCCGGTCAAGCCGGTACCGGTGGCGGCGGCAACGGCGGAAACAACCCCGCCGGTGTATCCGGTCAGCCGGGCGCCTCGCAGGCTTCCGGGGATGTCCCCGCTCCTGCGGCCGGAGTGAACGGGACCCCGCTGTGCCCCGACCAGAACATCGCCGTGGTGCTCTACACCGACAAGCCGACCTACACGGTCGGGGACCAGCCGGTGTTCACGATCGTCACCACCAACGCCGGTTTGACCGCGTGCACCCGCGATGTCGGGAAGGCCGCGCAGAACGTCGTCGTGCGGACACTCGACGGCACGCGCACGCTGTGGTCGGCGCAGGATTGCTCGCCGCTGAAGGACGTGAACAACGTCGTACTGCAGCCGAAGCAGCAGGCCACCGACACCATCACCTGGTCGGGTACGACGAGTAACCCCGGCTGCGACAAGCCGCGCGTCCAGGTGCCCGTCGGTTCATATCAGGCCATCGGCAAGATGGGCGAGAAAGAGTCGGCGCCCATCACATTCAACGTCGTGGCGCCCGCGCAGCAGTAGCCCGACCACCCTGTCCATGCCCTCCTTCGGTTCGGGGTCAGCTGGGCTGACAGGGCATGACAAGAGTCGTGAGGTCGCCGTCGTCGGCTGAGCGCACGGTGGCCGGCTGATCGGTGGAGCGAAGGTCGAGGATCACGTCGCTGCCGAGTGCGTTGCTCAGTGCCGGGTACAGGGTGGTCAGCTCGAACCAGACCGTCATGTCACCGCCCGTCGACGTGCCGTCGAGTTCCACGGATTCCTCGGGTAGGAGGAGACTCACCCCGCCCTCGGCGACATGCAGACCGACCTTTGCCGGTGCCTGCTCCAGGGCTTTCAGGAAGTGTCGGGTGCCGACGGTGACGCGATGCGTCGGCGCGGCGAGAGAGTCGAGCAGGAGCGAGCGGTCGGGGTAATCCGCGGTGAGCAGACGGCAATGTGTCACGGCGCCGTCGGCCGTGCGTAGGCCGAGGGTCGTGGAGGAGGCCTCCAGCGCCACCGACGGACTGCGGCGCAGCAGCGAGGTCGACGCCGCGAGGTCTTTTCCGGAGACGGTTGCCGCCCAGGGCTGGTTCGCTTCCGGCAGTCGGCTCGCGACCAACGTCCTGGTGGCCAGGCGATAGCGATCGGTTGCTGTCAGGGTGATGCCGTCGGCGTCGACCTCGACACGTACCCCAGCCAGCACCGGGAAGTCGGGGTCGTCAGCGGTGGAGGCCAGGACCTGATGGACCGCCGCGGCGAGGACCGGACCGGCGACGGCGCAGAGCGGGCGGCAGGCCGCATCGTCGAGCGACGCTTTGAGAGCCGTTGCGGCATGGGCGATCTCGTCGGCCTGCGTGGTGGCTCGGGCGACCTGCTCGTCGATGAGCGTCGTGGCCTCGGCCGCGCTCGCGGTGAAGAACCGGTCGATGGTGGGCAGCGGCATCCCGATCGCGCGGAGTTGGCGCAATCGCGCGGCGCGCGTCAACTGCGACCTGCTGTAGAACCGGTAGCCCGACGCCGGGTCGACGTGGTGGGGGCGAAGCACGCCGGCGTCGTCGTAGAACCGCAGGGCGCTTGCCGTGAGTCCGGCGAGCTCGGCGAAGGCGCCGATCGACATCAGTTCCGAGTCGGTCACAAGTTCCGTGTCAGTCACTCGAACATCATCGGGTCTCGACTCACTCGAAGGTCAAGGCGGTTCGAGGGTGGAGGTAGGTGGGTTAGTCGAACCGCTCGATGCTGGTCTCGGCGAGCCGCGAGAGACCCTCGCGGATATGGCGGGCCCAGATGCCGCCGATGCCCTCGATGGCTTGCAGGTCGGCGGCCGACGACGCGAGAAGCGCTTGCAGCGTGCCGAAGCTGCGCACGAGGCGGTCGATGTGCGCGAACTGCAGCCGCGAGATGCCCGCGAGAAGGCGGTAGCCGCGTGGACTCATCGCGGTGTCCTGGGCCTCGATCGTCGTCGGATAACCGAAGGCGCCCGCGAGGAGAGAGAGGTCGAGGAGGTCGGCGTCGGAGAGCGCTTCGATCGCCTCGAGCGATCCCCGCACCTCCTCGGTGGTCGCGGGCTCCGGGCTTGCGTAGTAGTCGCGGACCAGCAGTTCACGCATCGTGTCGTTCTCGGCGATGAGCTCTTCGAGCTGCAGGCTGACCTGTCGGCCGTTGACGCCGAGTTCCAATACGTAGTCGTCGATTTCGGCCGAGACCCGACGCACCATCTCCATGCGTTGGGCTGTCGACATCGCGTCGCGGAGTAGTACGTAGTCTTCGATCTCCGCGCGCGACAGCGCGGCGCTGACGTCGTCGAGGCGCGCCTTGTAGCGTTCGAGCGTCGAGAGCGCGACGTTGGCGCGCGAGAGGATCGGGTCGGGACTCTCGACCACCTTGCGGAGTCCGTCGACGTAGACGCTGACGATCGACATCGACGCACTCACCGAGATCACCGGATGCCCGGTCTGGATCGCTGTGCGCTCGGCCGACCGGTGCCGCGTGCCCGATTCCTCGGTCGGAATCGACGGGTCGGGCACGAGTTGGACGTTGGCGCGCACGATGCGCTTGCCGTCGGTGGACAGCACCACGGCGCCATCCATCTTGGCCAGTTCGCGTAGACGCGTCGGCGCGAATTCGACGTCGAGGTGGAAGCCGCCGTCGCAGATCTTCTCGACGTCTGAGTCGTGTCCGATGACGATCAGCGCGCCGGTGCCGCCGCGCAGGATGCGCTCGAGCCCGTCGCGAAGTCCTGTTCCCGGCGCCACGCGAGCGAGCGTCTCACGCATCAGTTCCGAGCGTGTTCCAGGCTCGGTTCGCGCGATGTCGCTCATGGCTTGCGTTCCCTTCTCGCGGCCGCGAGAAGCTCACGGTCCGTCGCAGACTAGGGTAACGGCACGTGAAACGTGACTTCGTGGTGCCCACCGACCTCGACCCGCTGCAACGCCACCCCAAAGCGGCCGCGCCGGGGGAGGCGATCCGCATGCATAATCCGCTGTGCTTCGGCTGTGGCGCCGAGTCGGCGCAGGGACTGCACCTGGAGGTACGCGCGGCAGACGGGTTCGCCGTCGAGACGTCGATGCTGGTGGAGTCCCGATTCGAGGGCGGTCCCGGGGTTATTCACGGAGGCATCCTGTCGACCGCGATGGACGAGGTGATGGGGACCGTTCCGCTGCTGGTCGGACCGTCGGCCGTCACGGTGCACCTCGAGGTCGACTTCGTCGCCCCGGTGCCGATCGGCTCGACGCTGCACCTGCGGGCCGACATCCTCGGCAGGCAGCGTCGCAAGGTCTACGTCGAGGCCGTCGGCCATCTCGGCGACCCCTCGCAGCCGGTCGTCGTGGGCCACAGCATCTTCGTGACCATCGACGCGCGGCAGCACTTCGCCGAGCACGTCGAGAACAGCGCGATGGCCGACGAGTACAAGCAGCGCATGTCGCGTCCGTGAGTGTCAGAACGGTGCGCGCGACACGTCTCTGATCGTGACCGCGCGGATGGCGTCGGAGATACCCGACACACGAGTGACCCGGATGCCCTTGGGGAGCGGATCGTCGGAGCCGGCGGGGATGATCGCGTGTGTGAAGCCCAGCCGTTTGGCTTCGGCGACCCGACGTCCGACAGCCGAGACCCGACGCACCTCTCCGGCCAGGCCGACCTCGCCGATCGCGACGGTGGTGCGCGGCGTCGGCTTGTTCGTGACGAACGAGTTCACCGCGAGCGCGATGCCGAGATCGGCGGCGGGCTCGGTGACCTTCATCCCGCCGACCGTCGACAGATAGATCTCCTTCTCGCCGAGCGGCAACCCTGCCCGACCCTGCAGCACGGCGAGGACCATCGCCGAGCGTGCCGAGTCCAGACCGGACACCGCACGACGCGGGTTGGCCATCTTGGACTCGGCGAGCAGAGCCTGGATCTCGCCGACAAGCGCGCGCTTGCCGTCCATCGCGACGATCGACGACGATCCGCTCACGTCCGAATCATGTTGGTGGACAAAGATTCCCGACGGGTCGGTGACCTGATGGATGCCGTCGGAGCGCTGCTCGAAGCAGCCGACCTCGTCTGCGGAGCCGAACCGGTTCTTGATGCCGCGCACCATGCGCAACGACGTGTGGCGGTCGCCCTCGAACGACAGCACGACGTCGACGAGATGCTCGAGTGAGCGCGGTCCGGCGACGTTGCCGTCCTTGGTGACGTGCCCGACGAGGATGACCGCGATCCCGCGGTTCTTGGCGAGCGAGACGAGCGCCGTGGTGACAGCCCTGATCTGGGTGACGCCACCCGTCACGCCGTCGGTTCCGGTGGCGACCATGGTCTGCACCGAGTCGATGACGAGGAGTGTCGGGCGGACGGCGTCGACGTGGCCGAGGACCGTGGCGAGGTCGGTTTCGGCTGCGAGATAGACGTTTTCGTGGACGGCGTCGGTACGTTCGGCGCGCAACCGGACCTGTCCTGCCGACTCCTCGCCGGTGAGGTACAGCGCAATACGTCCGCCACGTGCCCAATGCTTGACCGTCTCGAGGAGCAGCGTCGACTTTCCGACGCCCGGCTCGCCTGCCAGCAGGATCACCGATCCCGGTACGACGCCGCGTCCGAGGACACGGTCGAATTCGGCTATGCCCGTTGGGATTGCGTTCGATGACGCGGCGTCGACCTGGGTGATCGGAACGGCTGGACTCGACGGCGCGACAGCGCTGTGTGCGGCGGTCGCTGCGGGGAGCGAGGCCACCTCGTCGACGGTGCCCCACTCGCCGCACTCGGGACAGCGCCCCACCCACTTTGCGACGGTATGGCCGCACGCGGAACAGCGGAACGTCGACTTGGGTTTTGCCACGAATCCGAGCCTAGGTCAGGCCACCGACACTTCTCGGCATGGCTACCGGGACGTGTCGGGAGGGGCCATGAGGCTCACCCATTTCCTTGCGGCTTATTGAATTCCATAAGCCGGAAGGAAGCGGGTGAGCGTAAACCGGGTTCACGCCGCGAGAGGCTGCGCGAGAAGTCAGTTGGGCAGGACGTTCGGCGCTTCTTCGCCGTGCTCGTCGGCAGGCGCCTCGGCCTCGCGGACCTTGTCCTGGCGGGTGAGCAGCGTGCCGGAGTCGACGGGGGTGTCGACGGTGACCGAGCCGACCGGAGAGGTGGCGCCGTTGGGGCCAACCTTCTCGAAGGTGAAGGTCAGCTTGGTGGTCAGCCCGACAGCGACGGACTTCCCGGTGCCGTCGAGAGTCGCCGACATGCGCTTCTCGTCGGTGATGCTCGAATCCTTGATCAGGGCGGCGGGCTCGCCTGCGCGCAGGGCCTTGCCGGGTTCGAGGTCGTAACGGTCCTTGAGTGTGACCGTGCCCTTTTCGGCTGTCACGCCCGTGAGGCGGTAGGTGTCGATCTCGCTCTGGTTGGCGATCACCCAGGACAGCTGGAACGGGCCGCCGTTGTCGAAGACCGACGCCGCGTTCTGCGTGGGGTAGATGATCTGCACGTCGCGCAGCTCGATGCTGCCGAGGTTGGCATTGTTGCCGTTGACGGCGGGCAGCTGGTTCGCGGTCTGCGAGATCTGTCCGGCACCGCAGCCGGTCGTCCCGAACGCGATCGCGATTCCGACTGCTGCGATGGCTGTGGCTTCGGCGAACCGACGCACACGACGAGTCGGATGGCTCGACCCACTCCGAGTTGTCCCACTCCGAGTTGCCTCATTCTGCGATGACACAGACACCCGTTCCTCCCAGGTAATCGAAAGGCCGAAATCGCTTGGCGCGAACCCTGCACTACGCAGCGTAGTGGGCGGGCGTGCCAAAAGCCCGACGGGGTACCGGATTGGTATCTGCGAGCCGGATCTCGCGCGTCTCGAACGCGGGTGGGCGGGCCGTCGAAATCGATCTCGCAGAGGCCTGTGGAGCGAGCTCTTGCGCGTTGTCGCCGAGGCTGTTATGGCCTTACCCGCTCACCTGCTGCAACGGTGAAACTCGAGGGTCTGCGACCACGCAGTAGTGCCTTGACCTGCACCGTTGGATGTGACCCAAATGACCCCCGTGCTAGACTGGGCCTACTCGAAAGGGGCACGGAACATTGAATTTCAAAGTTGGCGACACCGTTGTCTACCCCCATCACGGTGCTGCCCGGGTCGAAGACATCGTTACCCGGACCATCAAAGGTGAGCAGATCGAATACCTCGTTCTGAAGGTTGCCGATGGTGATATGACAGTCCAGATTCCCTCGACAAAGCTCGAGTATGTCGGCGTCCGAGACGTCGTCGGTCAAGAGGGACTCGACCAGGTGTTCCAGGTGCTGCGGGCACCCCACACCGAGGAGCCCACCAACTGGGCCCGACGTTTCAAGGCCAACCAGGAGAAGCTGATCTCCGGCGACATCATCAAGGTCGCCGAGATCGTGCGCGACCTGTGGCGCCGCGAGCAGGATCGTGGCTTGTCTGCAGGCGAGAAGCGCATGCTGACCCGCGCTCGTCGCGTACTGGTCGACGAGCTCTCGCTCGCACAGAACACCAACGACGAGAGGGCCACCAGCATCCTCGACGAGGTGCTGGCCGCGGCGTCTTGACGCTGACCGGCTACTGATAGACGTGGCCCAAGGGACCACGCCGACACCCGGCGGACCGTTGACCAGCGTCATCATCCCTGCGGCTGGATCGGGTACCCGACTCGGACTCGACCAGCCCAAGGCATTCGTCGACCTCGGCGGATCGACGATCCTCGAGCGTTGTGTCCATGGGGTCCTCGACGCTGACATCAACGCCGAGGTCGTCGTCGTCGTTCCCGCGGATCTCGTCGAGCATGCTGCTGTACTCGTTCCGTCGGCCGTCGTTGTGGCCGGTGGTGCTCACCGTTCTGAATCGGTGCGTGCCGGTATCGCGGTGAGTGGCAACGCCGACATCGTGCTCGTGCACGACGCCGCGCGCCCGTTCACACCTCCCCGCGTCTTTCGCGCAGTCGTCGACGCCGTGCTCGCCGGACATCGCGCTGTGGTGCCCGGACTGCCGGTGGCCGACACACTCAAACGCGTCGACCCTTCGGGCCGGGTGCTCGACACCGTCGACCGCGAACCACTCCGCGCAATCCAGACGCCGCAGGGTTTCACCCGCGACGCGCTGATCGCAGCGCATGCAGACGACTCCGGCCTTGCCACCGACGATGCCGGACTCGCCGAGCGCATTGGTATCGACGTCCACGTCGTCGAGGGCGACCCGCTGGCCTTCAAGATCACCACGCCGTGGGACCTCCGCATCGCCCGTGATCTGGTGCAAGAGGTCGCACGATGACGCAGCGCACGGTGACAAGACGGTGCCCGATGAAACGATGCCCGATGACTCCAGGAGCAACTCGATGAGAGTCGGCATCGGTACCGACGCACATGCACTCGACCCGGCCGCTCCGTGCTGGATGGTCGGGCTCTTCTTTCCCGACACGCCCGGATGTGCCGGGCATTCCGACGGCGACGTCGGTGCGCACGCTCTGTGCGACGCCGTGCTGTCGGCTGCAGGTCTCGGCGACCTCGGCTCGGTGTTCGGCACCGGGCGACCCGAATGGGACGGGGTATCGGGCGTGACGATGCTCGCGCACGTGTCGCAACTGCTTGCCGACGACGGGTTGGTCGTGGTCAACGCCGCGGTGCAGGTGATCGGGAACACACCGAAGATCGGTCCGCGCCGTGCGGAGGCGCAGCAGGTTCTCGGTGCCGCGCTCGGTGCTCCGGTCTCGGTCTCGGCGACGACAACCGACGGCCTCGGTATGACCGGCCGCGGCGAGGGTGTGGCCGCAGTGGCGACGGCGCTGGTGACCGAGGCGGATCCGACGCCGGGCGACCGGTAGAATCGCACGTCGTGACCTTGCGCCTACATGACACCGCTGCTCGAGAGGTGCGCGACTTCGTGCCGCTGCACCCCGGCCGAGTGACGATCTATCTGTGTGGCGCAACCGTGCAGGGCGTTCCCCACATCGGTCACGTGCGCAGCGGCATCGCGTTCGACGTACTGCGCCGCTGGCTGGAGTACAAGGGCGACGACGTCCTGTTCGTCCGCAACGTCACCGACATCGACGACAAGATCCTGCGCAAGGCCGCCGAAGCGGAGCGACCCTGGTGGGAGTGGGCCGCGACGCACGAGCGCGAGTTCTCGAAGGCGTATGACGCGCTGGGCGTGCAACCACCGTCGGCCGAACCGCGCGCGACCGGCTTCGTGACGCAGATGGTCGAGTACATGGAGCGACTCATCGCGCGCGGACATGCCTACGCCTCGGACGGCAACGTCTACTTCGACGTCCGCAGCCTCCCCGATTACGGTGCGCTGTCGGGGCAGAAGCTCGACGACATGCATCAGGGCGAGAGTGCCGGCACCGGCAAACGCAACCCGCAGGACTTCACCCTATGGAAGGCCGCGAAACCGGGCGAGCCGTCGTGGCCGACGCCGTGGGGTCCTGGCCGGCCCGGCTGGCATCTCGAATGCTCGGCGATGGCGACGTCGTTGCTCGGTCCCGAGTTCGATATCCATTGCGGTGGAATGGATTTGATCTTCCCGCACCATGAGAACGAGATCGCGCAGGCGCACGGCGCAGGCGATCCGTTCGCTCGGTACTGGCTGCACAACGGCTGGGTCACCATGGGTGGCGAGAAGATGAGCAAGTCGCTCGGCAACGTCGTGGCGATCCCGGCGATGCTGCAGCGGGTGCGGGCCGTCGAACTGCGCTACTACCTCGGTAGTGCGCACTACCGGTCGATGCTCGAGTACTCCGACGGCGCGCTCACCGAGGCTGCCGCGGGATATCGGCGTATCGAATCGTTTGTGGGACGGGTTGTTTCGCGCGTGGGCCAGGTTGCCGTGGGGCAGGTGCATCCCGACTTCGCCGCGGCGCTCGACGACGACCTCGGCGTGCCCGCCGCGTTGGCGACGATCCACAACGTCGTGCGCGAGGGCAATACCGCTCTCGAGGCGGGCGACGGTGGCGCGGCTGTTGCCGCCGCCGAGTCCGTCCGCGCGATGATGGATGTGCTCGGCGTCGACCCTCTCGACGAGCATTGGTTGGAAGGCTCCGACGAGACCGATGCGATGTCGGCGCTCGATGTACTGGTGCATGCGGAACTCGGTCGGCGCGCACAGGCACGTGCCGACAAAGACTGGGCGACGGCCGACGCTGTGCGAGATCGCATGTCGGAGGCCGGTATCGAGGTCACCGACACTCCCGACGGCCCCACCTGGGCGCTCAAGGGCAAGTAAGCAATTCAAGCGGACGGGACGACAACGATGGCCGGAAACTCCAAACGCCGTGGCGCAGTGCGCAAATCGGGCAGCAAGAAGGGGCAGACCGTCGGCTCCGGTGGGCAGCGTCGACGCGGACTCGAAGGCCGTGGCGCGACACCCAAGGCCGTCGACCGTCCGTACCATGCCGCACACAAGAAGGCGAAGGCCGCCGGGAAAAGCGTTGCGGGAAGGCCGAATCCGCGTCGCAAAGACGACGGTCCGGAGTACGTGCTCGGCCGCAACCCGGTGCTGGAGTGTCTGCGCGCGGGCGTTCCCGCGACGGCCCTCTACATCGCGGTCAACAGCGAACCGGACGACCGCGTCGCCGAATCGGTGAAACTCGCGGCGGACAAGGGCATCGCGATCCTCGAGGTCGGCAAGCCGGAACTCGACCGCATGTCGGCCAACGGACTGCATCAGGGTGTCGCACTGCAGGTGCCCGAGTACCAGTACGCACATCCAGACGACCTGATGCGCGACGCCATGGAGTCGGGCACCCCGCCGCTTCTCGTCGCGCTCGACAACATCACCGACCCGCGCAATCTCGGCGCGGTGATCCGTTCGGTCGCCGCCTTCGGTGGGCACGGCGTGGTGATCCCGGCGCGCCGCAGCGCGAGTGTCACCGCGGTGGCGTGGCGGACCAGTGCCGGCGCAGCCGCGCGCCTACCGGTCGCGCAGGCACCGAACCTGACCCGCACGCTCAAGGAGTGGGCGGAGACCGGCGCGCAGATCGTCGGCCTCGACACCGAGGGCGACGTGACGCTCGACGACTACGACGGCACCGGGCCGACCGTGATCGTCGTCGGATCGGAGGGCAAGGGGTTGTCGCGGCTCGTGCGCGAGACGTGCGATTCGATCCTCTCGATCCCGATGGCAGGCGACGTCGAAAGCCTCAACGCGTCGGTCGCCGCGGGCGTGGTGCTCGCCGAGTTCGCGCGCCAGCGTCGTCAGCAGTAGCCCCCTGCCGGCAGGCGTCCCATCGGACCTGTGTGACCGTGGTTGCCCGACGTTCGTTAGGTTGAGGCAATGACGCTGATCGACACCATCGTGACCACGACCGACGGACTTGTCGGGGGTCTCAGGGGAAGACGCGCCCGACGCGGCACCATCAGCTGGAAGGGCATTCCGTTCGCAGCTCCGCCCGTCGGTGAGGGCCGTTTTCGCGACGCACAGCCGGTGGCGCCGTGGCCGGGTGTTCGCGACTGCACGGCATTCGGCAACGCCGCCATCCAGGAGCGTCGATTCACGGCGACGGGTCCGGGGCGCTACGTACCGACCAGCGAAGACTGCCTGACGCTCAACGTCTTCTCCCCCGAGGAGCAGTCGTCGACGCCGCGCCCGGTGATGGTCTTCATCCACGGCGGCGCCTACATCCTCGGCACCGCGGCGACGCCGCTGTACGACGGCGCGGCGCTCGCACGCGCGCAGGACGTCGTCGTCGTGACTGTGCAGTACCGCTTCGGGGCATTCGGAATGCTCGATTTCAGTGACTATTCGACGCCGGAACGCACCTTCGACGAGAACCCGGGACTGTCGGACATGCTCGCCGCGCTTCGCTGGGTACAGCGCAACATCGCGGCATTCGGCGGCGACCCGGACAACACGACGGTGTTCGGTGAGAGTGCGGGTGGATCGGCGGTCTTGACGCTGCTCGCGACCCCGGAAGCCAAGGGTTTGTTCGCGCGCGCGATCGCCGAGAGTCCCGCGCCGGAACTCGTCGTGAGCAAGCCGAGCGCGACAACGTTCGCCGACGAGTTCCTGCGCCTGCTGCGTGACCCGGAGCGTCGCACCGGAGACCCCGACGATGGCGAAGAGCCGATCGCCCCCGTCACCGCGCGTGAACTCCTCGACGGCGCGAGCCCCGAGCAGATCTTCCGGGCGAGCAATCGGCTGATGCGCTTCGCCGCCAGGGCGCAGACCCCGGAACCGGTACCGTTCGCGCCCGTCGCGGGCAGCGCGCTGCTGCCGAAACTACCGGTCGACGCGGCGCGAGCTGGCGAAACACACCCGGTTCCGCTGATCGTCGGCGGTAACCGGGACGAGGGCAAACTCTTCGAGAAGCTGTGGAACATGCTTCCCGACGCCGAGCGCATGCTCCTGCGCGTCGAGGACGAGGGTGCCCGCGAGCAGATCTCCGCGCTGTATGCGGGTCCGGGCGAACGGCTGCGACTGTCGGCCGACGCGACCTTCTGGGCGCCAGCGGTGGCCTTCGCCGACGGGCACAGTCGCGTCGCGCCTACCTACACCTACCGCTACGACTTCTTCACCAAGGTGCTCGGCAAGCTCGGCGTCGGAGCGACGCACGCGACCGAACTGTTCGCGGTGTTCGGTGCCTACCGCTCGGCTCTCGGTGCGCCGCTGAGCGTCGGGGACTGGCGTGCCGTCGCCCGCGTCACCGCAGACATGCAGTCGCGGTGGGGAACCTTCGCGCGCACCGGCGTCCCCGGCGACGACTGGCCGCGCTACTTCGAGGACGACCGCGAGATCCTGGTCATCGACCGGACCGATCGCGTCGAAGCCGATCCCGACGGCGAACGCAGACTCGCATGGCATCGGGGGACCGGCCTGATCGTCGACGGTGACCCGATCGAGTCAGAGTTCGACGCTGCTCGGGGGATCTGACGCCAGGTAGGTCAGCACCAGTGGGTTGAACAGGTGCGGTGACTCCAACGGGAGGATGTGGGTGCCGGGGAGAACGGCGAGCCGACCGTTGGGCAGGGTCGCTGCGAGGTCGACGGAGTGCTCGATACGAACGATTCCGCAGTCGGCCGCGATGACGAGGGTCGGGGCAGTCACCGCCGCGAAGTCGGTGCTCTCGAATTCCGGCTCGAAGCGCAGCATGGTGACCGTCTTGTCGAAGACGACGTCGGATTCCCCGCCGTCGTGTTCTCCGTCGTCGTGCAGAAAGCAGTCCCGAAGGCACGCGACGACCTTCTCGTCGCTCTCGTCGAGGCGGTCGGTCAGTGCGGAGACCGTGAGTCCGTGCCGGTTGACATAGCTACCCGTTGTCACGATCCGGGCCACGAGTTCGGGACGGCGTTGCGCGATCATCAGGGCGATGACGCCACCGTCGCTCCAGCCGACGATGTTCGCGGGGCCGCGCACGACATTCTCGAGGTAGGCGATGACCTGGTCGGCCATCGACGCGAAACTGTAGGGGCCGGGGCAGTCGGGGCTGTGGCCGTGACCGCTGCGCTCGGGTACGAACAGGCGAAGGCCCGCGTCGGTGAAGTCGCCGAACTGCGCACCCCAACTCGACGCCGACGAAAACGAGCCGTGCAATAGGACGGTGGGCGGACCCATCGGGTCGCCACCTTGAAAATGCCACAGCAGATCCCCGTTGATGTCGATGTAGCTTCCACCGTCGGCGCGGTCGCCGACACTCGGTGATGCACTGCGGAAATGTGCGTCGATCATCCGCTCGATTCTCCGGCCAACCCTCCCAGGCGGCGACAACTGCCGTTGGACATGCGGCCCATGCTTCCAGAAGCCGTGGAGCCTGTGGACACGGAATGGACTCGAAACTGCAACGGCAGCACACATGCGGCAGGTCACCCGTCCCAACGCTGACACGCTGATGTGTGTTCGTTGACAGTCGCATCTGCACAGCATTAACCTCAAACGTGCAAGTGCTTCCGGCCAGACGCATTGAGGCGAGATCGGTGGAGTTCCCGTCACGGGGGATTGGGTATGCAGAGTGGGCATGTGCCGTCGGATTGTTGTGATCGCCGCGGCACTGTGTGCAGTGCTGGCGTTATCCGGAGTCGGCGACGCGTTGGCAGCGCAGGGCGACACACCACCTCCACTGGGACTGCGATCGATCGGGGCGGCTCCCGACATCACCTTTGCGGGCCAGCAGGCCCAGGTCAGCGTCTCGATTCCAGTGCCACAGAACCTGACGCCGGACAAATTGAGCGGGTTTACCGACGTCCCGCCGTTCGTCACCGGCGGGACGGTCGACGTACTGCAGGGTGACCGGGTGATCTCGCGGACGCCGATCAATCCGGCGCCGAACTCGCCGATCGAGTTGCCGCTGGCGGGTGTTCGTGTGACCCGCAACGCCGCCGACATCACGTTGCGGGCCTATCTGACCGTGAGCGGAATCTGCCAGTTCGACCCGGACAACGCGTTCCACATCCGCGACACGACGCTCTCCTTCACCGGGCGCGAGGCGATCCCCCGAAGTGTCGCCGAATTCCTTCCCCCGATCCTGCGCAAACTCACGATCTTCGTCCCGCAGAACCCGACGAGTGCCGAGGCGTCGGCGGCCGTCGGTCTGGCGACGTCCGTCGCGTCGAACTACGGCACCGCCGACTTCGACATCGACGTCGCGTCACTGGGTGCGGGCTCGCTCGTGCCGAGCGGTCAACCGGATTCGCTCGAACGTCAGATCGTGATCAGCAGCGCGGCGCCCGCCGGGCTGAGCGTCGAGAATCAGAATGGCGCTGCCTATCTGGTGATCGGCGGTCAGGCCAACGAGCTGACCAACCAGGCGCGGGCTCTGACGTCGAATCTGTCGCCGATCGCGCAGAGTTCCTCCGCGGTCGCCGGTCCGCTGCACGACGCGCCGCAGCTGACTCCCGAGGTGCAGACGCTGGCCGATCTGGGTATCAACGATCAGATCGTCACGTCGTCGGCATGGCCGTCGATCACGCTCGGGATCGACCAGACGCGCCTTGGCAGGCCGTCGCAGGACATCCGTGTGCAACTCATCGGATCGGCGACACCGGCGGCGAACGGGTCGTCGCCGGTGGTGTCGGTACGGCTGGGGGATCGCGTCATCGCGACGATCAAGACCGATGACTCGGGTGCGTTCAACCAGTGGGTCGACCTGCCAAACGGTGCGTTGAGCAGGTACAACGGGCTGGTCGTCACGCTCGAACGGGGCGACGTCAAAGAGGGCTGCGGCAACGGGACCCGTGGGTCGCTGAGCGTCTCTGCGGCAGGCGAGATACGTAGCTCGCCCGCAGATCCGCCGATCCCCGCGGGGCTCGGATCGATGCCACAGTCACTGATGCCGCGCACGCAACTCGCGTGGACCAAGGGCGACGTCCCCGACGTCGCGCGCGCGGTCTCGATCATGACGACGATGCAGCGGTTGTCCGCGGTGCCGCTCGGCGTCGACGTGGTCTCGATGTCCGACGCCGCGTCGTCGACACAGCCTGCGGTGCTGATCGCCGCCGACGGACAGGGACTACCCGACGGCGTCGCGCTGCCGGTGACGCAGAAGTCGGGGACGGTCACCGTACGCTCGTCGTCCGGCGCCGAATCGAAGGTCACGCTGAATCCGCAGGTGCAGTTCGGGTCGCTGCAGGTGACGCGGTCCGACGACCGCAGCACGCTGGTCGCGACCTCGACCAACGACGCCGGTGACCTCGACGATCTACTGCGCTGGTTCTCCGACAACGCCTCGAACGCGACCGGCGACGCCGCGCTGAAGATCTCGGGCCGCGATCCGATCACGGTCGACGCCGACGCGGGTGCCCACGACGAGACGTCGAACAGTCATCCGCTGGGGTGGCTCGTCGTCGTGGCGGTGATCCTGGGAGCGGTGATCCTGTTCCTGATCGTCGCAGCAGGACTCAAGCTGCTGCGGCGTCGACACACCGGTGACGACAGCGCGCAATGACCGTCACCGAGGCACCCGCTGACTCCTCCGGCGCGTCGTCGGAGGAATCGCGGAGTGCGGGTAGGTCGATTGTCTCGCGGCTGCTCCTCAGGTGGCTGCTGCTGGTCGCGGCGACGGTTGTCGCCTACTGGCACAACATCGGGCAGTGGTACCGCGAGATCTTCGTATACGAGTCGGATCTCAGCTACATCCTCGTGGTGCTGGTCCTTGTCGCCATGGCCGCGTACGGGGTCACGCTGCGCCGCCACGAGGAGCGGGCGATCCGCGATCGTCAGACCGACATCATCGTCGGTGTCATCGTGATGCTGCTGTCGTTCTGCTTCGACGGCGCGCTGACCAACCGGTTCACCGGTTCGCTGTATCTGCTGACGCACCTCGACATCCTCGGCCTGCTGACGTTCTTCTTCGGCGGTTCGATCCTGATGTTCGGGCTGCGGCCGACGATGCGCTACCACTGGGTGTGGCTGTTCGGACTGGTGACGTTTCCGATCGTGTACCGGGTCGCGTTGCTGAGTATCGGTGGCAACGAGTTGTCCGCGGGTCTGGTGATGACGGTGTTCGGGGCGGTGGCCGCCGCAATCGCGATCGGTCGTGATCGACGGTCGGCCCTGATCGGCTTCATCGCGGCGGTCGTGCTCGGGGTCGTGATCGTCGTGGTTGTCCACGTCCTGCATCCCGACGCCCCGCTCTTCGCGTTTCAGGCACTCCCCGCGGTTGGCAGCGTCTTCGTCGTCGGGTTGATCGCGTACCTGCATCGCCGGCGGCACACGACGTCGCGTCCGTTCGACCGCCCGTTGTACGAGCCGGGCGTCGAGACGGTCAAGGCGGGTGCCATCTGCGTGCTTGTGGTCAGTGCTGTGATCACGCTGCTCCTGCCGTTTCAGCGAGTGGTGGCTACGCCGGTGACGACGATCGCGGGATTGTCGACACAGGCACCGTTGGCGGTGCCACCCGAGTGGCGCCAGGATGGGCCGACGGTGCGCTACGACTTCGCCCACAACCTTTACGGGCGCGGTGCGCAGTTGGCGCGACAGAATCTGATCCAGCGATCCGGGGATATCGCATTCGACAAGGAGTCCCGCCCGCGCAAGGTGGTCGTCGACACGATCGAAACGCTTTACCCGCTGCAGTTCGACCTCTACCCGCAGACCTTCACCTACGACCTGTTCGGTGACCGCTTCTCCGACTCTGTCAATGTGGTACTGCCGCACGGCATCCCAGCAGTTCTCGAGGTGATCCTCGATGACAAGAGGTACCTCACCTACACCCTGCTCACCTGGCTATGGGGCAACGGTACGCACGCGCAGCAGGTGTCGGTGTGGTCGGTCGACAACCACGAGCCGAACGCCTACTTCCCGCAACCCGACCTGACGATCGCGACGAATCTGCGTGCGCTGGTCGACATCACGTTGCGGGGCAACGCGGTGACCCGTGACGACCGCCCTGATTTCAAGGACCGGCAGCTGGTACTCGACGCCGGGCGCGACATCGTCAACGAACAACTGTCCGGCGTACGGCGGGAGGATCAGCCATGACCGAATCCGCTTCGGAGCAACCGACATTCGCCTCGCCTACCACCAAAGAAGAAGTGGACGAACTGCTTTCGGACGAGAAGTACCGCACTGCAGCGCTCGACGACGCGATCAACCGGCTGCGTAGCGAAGATCCGATGATGACCGCGTCTGTCGCGTTCAGTCGGACGCAGAAGATCATCGGTGCCGTCGTGGTCGCCGTCATCGTCGTCGGATTCGTGTTCTGGCCGGTCGGTACCGCGGCGACGCTGGTGTCGATCGCGACGGTGATCTACATCGTCTCGCTCATCGAGCGGCTCAACACATTTCGGCTGGGCCTGGTCAACGGTGCGATCCGGATCTCCGACGAGGCGGCGCGAGCGATAGCCGAAGACGACCTGCCGAAGTACACTGTGCTGGTTCCCGCATACGGTGAGCCGGAGGTCGTCGGACATTTGATCGAGGCGATGGAATCGTTCGAATACCCGCAGGAGAAGCTGCAGGTGTTGCTGCTGCTCGAGGAGGACGACGCCCCGACGATCGAGGCCGCTCACGCCGTCGACTCGTCGCCCATCATCACCTCGGTGCTCACACCGCCCGGCGATCCGCGGACCAAACCAAAAGCCTGCAACTACGGATTGCATTTCGCCACAGGCGATATCGTCACCATCTTCGACGCAGAGGATCATCCCGACCCGCTCCAGTTGCGCAGGGTGGTGGCTACGTTTCGTGAACTCGACGACGATTCCGTCATCTGCGTGCAGGGCAAGCTGAGCTTCTACAACGTCACCGACAACGTTCTCACGCAATGGTTCACCGCCGACTACGGCATCTGGTTCGGCTACCTGTTGCCGGGACTGATGGTCAGCAAGGCGACGATTCCGTTGGGCGGGACGTCGAATCACTTCCGCAAGGACATGCTCATCGAGCTCGGTGCGTGGGATCCGTTCAACGTCACCGAGGACGCCGATCTCGGGGTGCGCATCGCAGGCGAGGGTTATCGCACCGCTGTGCTCGACTCGGTCACGCTCGAAGAAGCAAATGTGGATGGCATCAACTGGATTCGTCAGCGGTCGCGTTGGTACAAGGGCTACATGCAGACGTGGCTCGTGCATATGCGCAGGCCCCGGCGCCTCTTCCACTTCATGGGGCTGCTCGGGATGATTCGGTTCACCCTGCTGATCGCAGGCACTCCCTTTATCGCGTGTATGAACATGATCTTCTGGCTCATCCTGATCGTGTGGATCGCCGGGCACCCGGCGTTCGTCGCGCAGCTCTTCCCCGGGCCGATCTACTACCTGTCGCTGATCTCGTTCGTCATCGGTAACAGCGCGGCGATCTATATGACGCTCGTCGCGAATCGGGAGGACGACCGCGGCGAACTGCTCTGGTCGGGGCTCATCGTCCCGTTCTACTGGGTGATGATGAGTATCGCGGCGATCAAGGGCATGTGGCAGTTGCTGTTTCGGCCGTCGTACTGGGAGAAGACGGCCCACGGACTCACGTCCGACGCCAGTCCGTCTGACACGTCTGACGCTTCCGGTGCTTCTGACGCGTCGGCTTCGTCGGGTACGGCTTCGTCGACGCAGGCGGCTCAATGAGCCGTCGATCCGTCGCGCTGTGGCTCGTCGTGTGGCTGGCCTACCTGGCTTTCGGTGTGTACCTGGCAGTCGGCGTGCACGCCTACTTCGGCGACTCGTTGGCTCGCGTGCAAGCAGCGCAGAGCGTGCTGTTCAGTCGGGATCCGCACTTGGCCGCAATAGGATTCATCTTCACGCCCCTGACCGCGCTGGTGCAGCTACCGCTCACCGCGCTGTCGGTGTGGTGGCCGCAGATGACGACCGACGCGTTGTCGGCCGCGATCATGTCGTCGGCGTTCATGGCAGGCGCCGTGGTGCAGGTGTCTGGGGTGGCGCGCGATCGCGCACTACCCCCGGCGATGACCGTCATCGTGACGCTCGTGTTTGCGCTCAACCCCATGATCATCCTGTACGGGGCCAACGGGATGAGCGAGGCGCCGTACATCTTCTTTCTCGCGTGGGCCGTCCGACGGTTGATCCGGTGGGTCGACACCGATGACGTACACGAATTGATCGTCGCCGGAATCGCTCTCGGCCTCGCCTACCTCACGAGATACGACGGCGCGGTCGCAGCATTTGTCGCAGGGTGCTTTGTGGCATTCGTGACGTATCGACGTTCCGACAAGGCAGTCGGGCGCAGGCTGCGCGCGCAGCGGGCGCTGCTCGACGTCGTGCTCGTCGCGTCGCCGAGCCTGCTGGCGTTCATCGTCTGGGCCATCACGAGTTGGCTGATCACAGGCCAGGCGTTCGCACAGTTCACCTCGCAGTACGGAAACACCGCGATCATCGATCAGTCGGGTGGCACGGGCAGCGCGACCGGCATTGAGGCGCTGCGTTTCTCGATCACCGAACTACTTATCCTCGCGCCGCTGTACCTCGTGCTGTTCGTTCTCGTCGCGTGGGTGCGTATTCGCCGACACCGGCTGTACCCGCTCGCGGTACCGGTCCTGATCATCGGTGCCGTTGTTGCGTTTCAGGTACTGAGCTACGTCCGCGGAACCACTTTCGGATTCTTGCGCTTCTACATGACGATCATCCTGTTGGCCGCGGTGACCGCGCTGCTCGCCACCCCGGCGCGCCGCATCGAACCGTATCGTCGACTCGGACCGCGAGCGTCACTGCCGCAAGCGAATCCGCGCGCGGGACGAGGGTGGCGCTACGGTGTGATCGGCACTGTCGCGGTCCTCGCATTCGTGGTGGGACTCCCCGTCACTGCCGCCGGCATGACGTCGCCGAAGTATGCGCCGCAGGAGTTCGCATACCGCTCTGTCGTTGCGCCCAAACCCGATTCGACGGAGAAGCGCTACCTCGACGAAGCCCGAGTGTTGCGGTCGTTCTCGACTGAGCGGGCGCTCGCGGAGTACCTCGACTCGCTGCATCTGCCGGACGGCAGCGTGCTCACCGACACCGTCTACGGATTCGCGGTTGTCGTGCAGTCCCGACATCCGAAGCAGTTCGTGATTCCGTCGGATCAGGACTTCGACCAGATCTTGAACGAACCCGCTCGGTTCGGAGTGCGGTTTCTGCTCGCGGTGCCGCGAGCCGGGCGCGGGTCGTCGGACGCATTGAACATTCGATACCCCACGCTGTATGACAACGGCGATCAGATCTCAACACTCGTCCTCGAGGCCCGCAACCAGGGTGCCAACATGCCGAATTGGCGTGTGTACGAGGTGAATCCGCGGACGTCGTGAGTGCGTGTCAGGAGATTTCGCGTGCAACGACCTGCCAGGCGGGGTCGTCGTAGCCGATGTCGAACGTGCAGTCGTCGAGCCGCGGGTCGGGGACGAATGCCCACAGCAGGGCACCCGCGACCCCGACCGAGCGTAGCGACTCGTACTTGCTGGTGAACTGGCGTGCGCGACTGTCGAGTGGCAGACACGACCCGGCCTCGATCCCGATCTCGTTGACCACCAACGGTTTACCGAGTTTTCTTGCCTGGGTAAGGCGCGCAGGGAGATTGCTGCCACCCGGTGCGATCGCGCCGCCCGCGCTGTAGTCGTGGTAGTCGAGAACGTCGAGGCCGTGGGATGCGGCGACGCGCGCGTAATCGCCTCCCGTGAGCCCACATTGGTCGCCCCCGACGAAGCCTGCGAAGATCGGGTGCTTGGAGTCGATGGCCCTGATACGTTGGCCGATTTCGACGAAGAATGTTCGCAGAACCGCCGCGCCGTTGGCTGGACAGGTACGTGTCTGCCAGGCGCATCCCGTAGCTCCGCAGTTGCTCGTCTCGGGCTCTCCGACCGGCTCCCAGCCCGCGAGCGTCGGTTCGTCGTGCCAGCGTTTGATCGCAGTGGACAGCCAGTCGTCGAAGGTCATTGCCGCAGCGATTTCAGTTGTGCGCCAACCGCTCTGGTACCAGGAACGCTCTTTGAACTTCTCGTTCTCGCACGCGCCGGAGCTTCCGGTCAGCACCGGCAGGATCATCTGGTTGTGCCGCTTGGCTGCGGCGAAGACGGCGTCGAGCCGTGAAAAGTTGCTTCTGCCGGTCTTCTTGTCGACGATGAACGCCGAGTAGAGGTTGAACCGCGTCAGGGCCCGCGGTGGGAGCTTGCCGAAGTACTCGTCGAGATCGACCTGGGCGCCGCATCCGACATTGATCGCCCAATCGGTGCCGAGCTGGTAGCTGTTGAAACCTGCGGGAAACCAGGTGCGTCCGTCGAGTGTGAGCCCGGTTTCTGTCGTCGTCACCCTGCCTGCGAAGTCGTGGTGCGCCGAGGGTGCCGCCGACTCGTCGTCTAGCGTTCTGGGAGCAGGTTGGCCGCACGCGGCGGCGAAGACCATGACCAGCGCAGCGATCACGCAGAATCGGAGCGCGTGCCGGAAGGTCACGCCTCGAACCCTACTCCGCCGACTACCGTCGAAGCGGTGAGAACATTCCGGACGACGCGCGCCGCGGCGGTGCTCTCGTTGATGGTGGCGCTCGTCTTCGCGCTGACTGGCTGCGGCGCGGACTCGACGTCGAGCGCGCCGACGTCCGCGTCGGCATTGAGTGTGTCGGGGTCTGGGGCCGAGTCGAGTGTGTCGGATGCGGCGTCTGGCTCCGGGGCGCCGTCGGGTGCTGCGTCTGGGGCGCCGTCAGCGTCTCCAGTCCTCGATCCGGCGCACCCGCCGCCATATGTCGACCATGTCACGTGGGTGAGCACGGCCGTCGGACCGAGTCTGCAGATCTATCCAACGCCCAACGGCCGCGCGAGCATCGCCGACGACGGCGCGCAGGTCGCCTGGCGCGAGGTGCTCGCGCTGGCCCCCGACGCCGACACCCCCGGCATGAACGCGCAGTTCGTGTGCCACTGGAACTTCGCCCGCGCCGTCGACCCGAACAAGCCGAGCTGGAACATCGAACCGCAACGACCCGTCGTCGACGACTCGACGATGATCGCCACCCGCTGCAACCCCGGCGCGCCGGAGGAGTGAGGCGCGGCGCGTTCTGGCTCGGGCGGGCGTCTCGGCGGCGCGCGGGAAGTGGGGGAAGGGTCGTCGAGCGGCGCGGGAACTGGGGGAAAGGTCGTGGGGCCGCGCAGGCCGTTGCCGACCCAGGCCAGCGCCGCAGGCTCCGACCACAGCCCCGCCCCGACCCCTACCCCGCGGCGGCGATGGCGCGGCGGGTCGTGTGTTCGCGGCGCGCGCCGATCTGGCGGCAGATCACGTAGATCACGAACGAGATCGTCGTGACGAACACCGAGACCGGCAGCTTGGGGGCCAGCGAGAGGATCAGCCCGCCGACGGCGGCGACCTCGGCGAAGATCACCGACAGCACCATCATCAGCGTGGGGTTGGCGGTGAGGCGGGCCGCGGCGGCGCCGGGGGTGATCATCAGCGACATCACCAGCAGCGCGCCGATGATCTGCACGCCCTGCGCGCAGGCGAGTCCCATCAGGATCGCGAAGATCACCGAAAGCGTGCGCATCGGAACGCCGTTCGCCTCGGCGACGCGCGGGTCCATCGACGCGAAGAGCAGCGGCCGGTAGATCACCGCGAGCACTGCGAGCACGACGACGGTGGTGACCGCGATGGCGGTCAGGCCCTGCACGCCGACGCTGACCACCTGGCCGGTCAGCAGCGCGAAGCCCGTGCCGATCCGACCGTAGAGCGCGAGAAACAGCACGCCGAGACCCAACCCGAACGCCATCACCACGCCGATGACCGAATCACGTTCTCGTGCCTTGTTTCCCAGATAGCCGAACACGCCTGCGGCCACGACGGCGCCGATGATCCCGCCGATGTTCACGCTGATGCCGGCAAGCAGTGCAGCGGCGGCACCGGTCACCGACAGTTCGCTCGCGCCGTGCACCGCGAACGACATCTGTCGCACGACGATCAGCGGCGCCAGTACGCCGCCGAGTAGTCCGAGCAGTGCCAGCGCGAGCATGGCCTGCAGCACGAAGTCGTAGTGCAGCAGATCCGCTGTCACCGAGAAGTCCCAGAAGTCGCTCCAGTGCACGTCGGCAGCAAGCAGCGTCTGCCCGGCGGCGAGGTCGGTTGGGGTCGAGCTGATCGTCATGTCGCGGGAAGCCCCTCGGGAGCGGTGCAGTGGTGTGCGTCCTCTTCACCGCCGACGACGAGCAGACGGCCGTTGACCCGCAACACCTCGACGTCGCTGCCGTACAGCTCCGACAACGTCGCGGTGTTCATCACTTCTTCGGTGGTGCCGATGCGGAATCGGCCGCCGACCAGGTACAGCACGCGATCGACGTAGGGGAGCACGGGGTTGATCTCGTGCGTGACGAACACGACGGCTGTGCCCGCGTCGCGGCGTCGTTTGTCGATGAGTTCGACGACCCGCTCCTGGTTGGCCGGATCGAGGCTGGCCAGCGGTTCGTCGCAGAGCAGCAGTTCAGGATCAGTGGTGAGCGCTTGGGCGACGCGCAGCCGCTGCTGCTCGCCGCCGGACAGCAGGCCGACGGGTGCGTCCGCGAACTCGGTCGCGTCAACCTCGGCGAGCGCGGCGTCGACCTTCGCCCTGCGCGCCCGACGCCCGCGGATGCCGAGACCCCAGCGCGCGCCGTCGACTCCGAATCCGACGAGGTCGCGACCGCGGATCGCCATCGAGTCGGCGTCGTCCGCGTGCTGCTGCGGGATGTATCCGACCTGGTCGGTGACCGTCAGCTCACCCGCCGACAACGGGTACTGATGTAGCAGTGTGCGTAGAAACGACGTCTTGCCCGAGCCGTTGGGGCCGAGCACGGCGACGAACTCGCCGGGCATGATGTCGAGATCGAGATCATCCCAGAGCACCCGCTCGCCGAAGGCGAGTCGGGCGTGCCGGAACGATGCGACGGGTTCGCGACCGTCGGGATCAGACCCGCTCACGCCGGCAGTGCCGAGGCGAGCGCAGCGATCTGCTTCTGCTGCCAGTCGATGTAGCTGTTCTGGCCCGCAGGCAGTGTCTCGGTGAACTCCACAACAGGAACGTTGGCAGACTTCGCGATCGACAGCAACGCTTCGGTGACCGCGTCGACGGCCTGGGTGTTGTAGATGAACACCTGCACCTCACGCTTGCGGAGCAGATCCTCCATCGCGGCGCGGTCGGCGGCCGACGGCGACTGTCCCTCTTCGACGGCCGCGGTGAAGCCTTCCGGGGCAACATCGCGCAGGCCCGCCTCGGTGAGCAGGTACGCCGCGAGCGGCTCGGTCTGCGCGACCTCCGTGCCGTCGTGGGCCTTCTTGATGTCGGCGAGCGATCCGCGCAGACCGTCGATCTTCTCGTTGAACGCCTTGGCGTTGTCGCGGTACGTGGTGGCGTTGGCCTCGTCCTTCGCGGCGAGGTCGTCGGCGAGTTCGGTGGCCACCTGGCCGACGACGGGCAGGTTGTAGAAGACGTGCTCGTTGGTCTCGCCGTGCGCGGAGTGATCGGTGTCCTCGTGGTGGCCGGTCATCGTGTCGAAGGCGTTGATCACGGAGCCCTTGGCGTTCTGCGACGCCTTCTCCATGTACTCGTCGTAGTGTCCGCCGTTCATCAACACCACGTCGGCGTCGACGACCTTTGCAGAGTCGGCCGCGGATGGCTCGAACTCGTGCGGATCGCCGGTCGGATCGTTGAACAACACCGTCACCGACGCTTTGTCTCCCGCGACGGCCGACGCGACGGCACCCCACACGTTTGTCGAGGTCACGACGGTCGGCTTGCCGTCGGAACTGCCCGAGTTGTCGCCAGAACAACCGGCAAGTGTCAGTGCCCCGCCGACAGCAAGGGCCGTGGTCAGTGCCAGGACTGCGCGTTTCATCGTTCGCCTACCCTTTTCGCTAATGACAATCGTTACCGAAAGAAGTGTAGGTGATGATCGACGACGCCGCGCTGTGGGGTCGGTCCGCACGCAACGATCAGCGCGGCAGCGCCCGTCTACCTGCGTTGTTCGGGTGTGCTGAGGATCGTCGGCCGCCGGACCTTCTCTACAGTGGAGTAATGAGTTTCAGGGGGCCGCGGCGAGTCGCGCTCGTCTCGGTACACACCTCTCCGTTGGCGCAGCCCGGCACGGGCGACGCCGGCGGCATGAACGTGTACGTGTGGCAGACCGCGCAGCGCCTCGCCCGACGCGGCGTCGAGGTGGAGATCTTCACCAGAGCGACGTCGTCGTCGGATGCGCCCATCGTCGAGGCCGCGCCCGGCGTCACCGTGCGCAACGTCGTCGCCGGACCATTTGAAGGACTCGACAAACGCGATCTGCCGACGCAGTTGTGCGCGTTCACCGCCAGCGTGCTGCGGGCCGAGGCGCAGCAGCGCCCCGGCTACTACGACCTGATCCACTCGCACTACTGGTTGTCGGGGCAGGTCGGCTGGCTCGCGCGGGATCGGTGGGGAGTTCCGCTGGTGCACACCGCGCACACCCTTGCCGCTGTCAAGAATGCGTCACTCGCCGCGGGTGACACCGCGGAACCGATGCTGCGCGTGATCGGTGAGCAGCAGGTTGTCGACGAGGCTGATCGTCTCGTCGCGAACACCGCGACCGAGGCGCATGAACTGGTCTCGATGTATCACGCCGACCCGGCGCGAATCGACATCGTCACGCCGGGAGCCGATCTCGATTGCTACACCCCCGGCTCGATGGCGCAGGCGCGCGCCGAACTCGGATTGCCTTCTGAGGCAACGCTGTTGACGTTCGTCGGACGTATCCAGCCGCTGAAGGCTCCCGACGTCTTGCTGCGCGCCGCGGCTCCGCTGATCGAGCGGTCGCGGGGTGGGGATCGGCCCGTGCGGGTGCTCATCGTCGGCGGTCCGTCGGGTTCTGGTCTCGAAACACCTTCTGCGCTGGTTGATCTCGCCACGCAACTGGGTATCTCCGACGAGGTGATCTTCCTGTCGCCGCAGCCGTCCGCGAAGCTCGCGCAGGTGTATCGGGCGTCGGATGTGGTTGCGGTGCCCAGCTATTCGGAGTCGTTCGGTCTCGTCGCGATCGAAGCGCAGGCCTGCGGTACACCCGTGATCGCGGCCGATGTCGGTGGGCTGTCGGTCGCGGTCTCATCGGGACGCAGCGGTGTTCTGGTCAACGGCCACGCCATCGGCGACTGGACCAACGCGCTGGAGAAGATGATCGGTTCTCCGGACGAACTGGCCGCGATGCGTCGACACGCACGTGCGCACGCCGAGAACTTCTCCTGGGAACACACCGCAGATGCGTTGCAGGAGAGCTACTCCCGCGCGATGGCCTCGTTTGCCGCGGCCCCCGGCGCACGGGTGAGCCCGACAGGCGCCGCGCGGCGCGCGTCGAGACGGTGGCGGCGTCGTCATCGTGCGAATGTCTGATCCGAACATCCAACCGACCCAGCGTCGTCAGGAGTGATAGCGATGAGCCACATCGAGAATCTCGAACTGTTGGAGAAGTCGCTGACCGAGCGCGACATCCCCTACAGCCGAAAGAGCTCCGGCGGAGCACAATCCGAACACGTCATCCTCGATCTGCCCGGAGAGAAGAAGCTGAAGACGACGGTCCTGCTGACCGCGGGTCCGTACGGGGTGCGCGTCGAGGCATTCGTCTGTCGCCACGCCGACGAGAACCACGAGGCGGTCTACCGCTATCTGCTCAAGCGCAATCGTCGGCTCTACGGTGTCGCCTACACCATCGACAACATCGGCGACATCTATCTCGTGGGTCGGATCTCGGTGGACGCGTTGACATCTGACGAGATCGATCGCGTGCTCGGCCAGGTTCTCGAAGCCGCGGACGGCGACTTCAACACGCTTCTCGAGCTCGGGTTTGCGACGTCGATCCGCCGCGAATGGGCGTGGCGTGTCTCGCGAGGCGAGTCGCTACGCAATCTGCTCGCCTTCGAGCACCTCATCGACAAGGAATCGCTACCCGAGCCGGGGGAGCCGCTCGAAGGTCGCTACGAGCCCTCCTCGGTGGTCGACGCCGCGCAGGACGGTCCTGCGGGAGGCGCGCAGCTCGACGAGTGACGGTGCGCGAGCAGGCGGGATGCAGAGAGGGCCGTCACATCGTGGCAACAGCCGTTGGTAAGATCCTATTTGACTGATTTACCAACGGAGGTGCCATGAGCGTCAAGAGTCCCTACCCCGACGTCGAGATCCCGAATGTCAGCGTCTACGACTACCTGTTCGGCAGTATCGCCGACGACGACCTAGACCGCGTCGCGCTCGTCGACCCCAAGACCGACACGAAGACCACGTACCGCCAACTGATCGGCCAGATCAACGCCGCCGCAGGCGCTCTCGCGGCGCGCGGCATCGGCGTCGGCGATGTCGTCGGAATCCTGTCGCCGAACATTCCCGCGTTCGCCACCGTCTTCCACGGAGTGCTGCGCGCGGGTGCGACGGCCACGACGATCAACGCGCTGTTCACCGCGCGTGAGATCGCCAAGCAACTCACCGACTCCGGTGCCAAGATGCTCGTCACCATCTCGCCGATGGCCGCGCAGGCTCTCGAGGCCGCCAAAGAGGTCGGCATCGCCGACGACGCCGTCGTCATCCTCGACGGTGAGGGCGTCGAGGCGTCGGGCCATCCCAACGCCGCCGACCTGCTCGGCCCCAATCTGCCGGCGCCGGATGTCTCATTCGACCCGGCGACGCACGTCGCCGTCCTGCCCTACAGCTCGGGTACCACCGGAAACCCCAAGGGCGTCAAGCTTTCTCACACCAACCTCGTCGCCAACGTCGCGCAGATCGCCCCACTGCAGGGGATGGCGCGCGACGACGTGATCGTCGCTGTCCTCCCGTTCTTCCATATCTACGGCATGACCGTTCTGCTCAACGCCGCACTGCGCGCCCGCGCGAGCCTCGTCGTGATGGCCAAGTTCGATCTCGTCGAATTCTTGGAGAACATCCAGAATTACAAGGTCACCTACGCGTTCATCGCGCCGCCGGTCGCGGTGGCTCTCGCGAAGCATCCGATCATCGACAACTACGACCTCTCGTCGCTGCACACGATGCTCTCCGGTGCGGCGCCGCTCGACGACGAGCTCGGCAAGGCGGTCGCCAAGCGACTGAATCTGCACATGTTGCAGGGTTACGGCATGAGCGAGCTCTCGCCCGTCAGCCACCTCATCCCAGTCGACTCGCAGGCCGTGCTTGGGCTCGACGAGCCGCCGCTCTCGTCGGTCGGCTGGCCAATTCCGAACTCGGAGAACAAGATCGTCGACCCGGCAACGGGTGAGGAGTTCACAGTGCCGAGCGAGGGCTTGTCCGAGCCCGGCGAACTGTGGGTCCGCGGACCCAACGTGATGCTCGGATACCTCAACAACGAGCAGGCCACCAACGACACCATCGACGCCGACGGCTTCCTTCACACCGGCGACATGGCCCAGCTCGACGCCGACGGATCGGTCTACATCGTCGATCGCCTCAAGGAGCTCATCAAGTACAAGGGCTACCAGGTGCCGCCGGCCGAGCTGGAGGCGCTGCTGCTCACGCACCCGAAGATCGCCGACACGGCAGTCATCGGTGTCATCGAGGAGGAGTCCGGCGAGGAGATCCCGAAGGCTTTCGTCGTCAAGCAGTCTGATGTGGAGCTGACCGAAGCCGAGGTCATCGACTTCGTCGCCGCGAAGGTCGCGCCGCACAAGAAGGTGCGCGCCGTCGAGTTCATCGAGGTCATCCCGAAGTCGGCTTCCGGCAAGATCCTGCGCAAGGATCTGCGCAAGTAGCCACCCAGATCGCAAGGCAGCGGGCCGCTTTCGGATACTTCCGAGGGCGGCCCGCTCTTGTCGATGACCCGTCGACCCCGTGTGGAGGCTCGGGTGAAGCCCCCGTGCAAAGCCTCTGTATGGAAAACTGACCCCTATGAGCAACGGCACCCTGATTCTCATGCGGCACGGCGAGAGCGAATGGAACGCGTCCAACCAGTTCACCGGTTGGGTCGACGTCGCGCTGACCGACAAGGGTCGAGCGGAGGCGACGCGCGCGGGCGAGCTGCTCGTCGAGCACGATCTGTTGCCGGACGTCCTCTACACCTCGCTCCTGCGACGCGCGATCACCACCGCGAACATCGCGCTCGACGCCGCCGACCGGATCTGGATTCCGGTCGTCCGCGACTGGCGTCTCAATGAGCGTCACTACGGCGCCCTGCAGGGTCTCAACAAGGCCGACACCCTCGCGAAGTTCGGCGAGGAGCAGTTCATGCTGTGGCGCCGCTCCTACGACACCCCGCCGCCGCCGATCGAACCCGACTCGGAGTACAGCCAGACGAATGATCCCCGGTACGCCGACCTCCCCGAGGTTCCGCTGACCGAGTGCCTCAAGGACGTCGTCGAGCGACTCATCCCGTACTTCGAATCCGACATCGCCGCCGATCTCAAGGCGGGTAAGACGGTGCTCATCGCCGCGCACGGCAACTCGCTTCGCGCGCTGGTCAAGTACCTCGACGGCATCTCCGACGCCGACATCGCCGCGCTCAACATCCCTACGGGTAACCCGCTGCGCTACGACCTCGACGACAACCTCAAACCGCTCAACCCCGGCGGCACCTACCTCGATCCCGAGGCTGCTGCCGCAGGTGCTGCGGCCGTCGCGGCGCAGGGTAAGAAGTAGTCCGTAACCCAATTGTCACGGGCGGGTTGCCGTGACCGCGGTTACATTGGTTGCATGGCCGATTCTGGAACCCTGCGCATAGTCCACTCGGCACCGCAGGAGAGGTACGAGGCGATCCTCACCGATCCCGAGTCCGATCCGCGCGACGTCGAACCCACCGATCGGCTGGTCGGGTACCTGGACTACGTGTCGGAGCCCTACCAGGTGATTCTGACTCACACGGTGATCCTCGACGCCTACTCGGGACGCGGGTACGCAGGCCAGCTCGTTCGGACCGTCCTCGACGACATCCGGTCGCAGGGCAAGCAGGTTGTGCCGGTCTGCTCGTACGTTCGTCACTACATCGACCAGCACCCCGAGTACGCCGACCTGGTGGCGTCGGTCACCTCCTGAATGCAAGCGACGGCGGTGTCACGTAATGCGGGTGGAACGGTGCGTGAACAGCGGTCGAACTGTCCTGCACTGAGTGTTCCTGCAGTTTGGTGGGCCGTAAGCTGACGTTGTGACCGGTGTATTCGTGGGCGGCGTGACAGTTGCCGTCGTCCTCGTGGCAGCCGTCCTCGTCGGATTCGCGCTCGGTCGTTTCTGGCGTCGTGACGCGATGTCACGCAGCGGGCTCGACAGCAGTCGCGACGATGCGAACCACGCGACCAATGTTGCCGCCCCCGTCGTTCCCGAGATCGCCGACGATCAGCCCAGCTACGCGTTGACTCTCGCCGAGCGCCCGCGGGTGGTGCCCGAGAGCGCCGAGCTGCGCGAGACCGACGTAAACGGCGTCACGGAGGACGGTCGGATGACCACCGCGGGACTGCTCGGACTGATCGTGCGAAACTCCGACACCGCGGTCGCGGTCGTCGACCAGTTCCGCGACGTCGTCCTCTACAACCATCGCGCCGTCGAATTGGCTCTCGTGCGCGACAGGCTGCTCGACGATTCGGTCTGGGAAGCGGCGAAAGAAGTCCTCGACACCGAGGCCGAGCGTCGTTTCGATTTCGAACCCCCCGCGTCGGCGTTGGGATTTCTCTCGACGGGACGTGCACGCGGCAAGACCGTCGAATCGGTGAGCTGTATCGCGCGGCTGGTCCGTGAGGGCGAGGAGCGCTACGCCGTTGTCTACGGCGCCGACGACACCGAGCACCTGCGCGTCGAGGCGACCCGCCGCGACTTCGTCGCCAATGTGTCGCACGAACTGAAGACGCCCGTCGGTGCCATCAGCCTGCTCGCAGAGGCGCTGCTGGAGTCGTCGGACGACTCGGATTCGGTGCAGCACTTCGGTAATCGTGTGGTCGCCGAGGCCACGCGCATGGGCAACATGGTCACCGAACTGCTCGCACTATCGCGACTGCAGGAGGGCGAGACCGCCGACTTCTCACTCGTCGACATCGACACACTGATCGACGACGCGATCGAATCAGCCGGTGTCGCTGCCGAAGCGGCGTCGATCTCACTGCGCGCCGACGCCCCGGCAGGCCTGACGGTGCGCGGCGACCGGATGCTGTTGTTGACGGCACTGAACAATCTGATCGTCAATGCCATCTCCTACTCCCCGCCGCACACAACCGTCTCGGTGAGCAGGCGGGTGACCCGCCACGACGGACGGCCGATGGTGGCGATCGCCGTGACCGATCGGGGCATCGGGATCGCGCCGGCCGATCAGCAACGAGTCTTCGAGCGCTTCTTCCGTGTTGACAAGGCGCGGTCACGCAGTACCGGCGGCACCGGCTTGGGGCTCGCAATCGTCAAACACGTCGCCGCCAATCATGGTGGAGTCATCTCGCTCTGGAGTAAGCCAGGCACCGGCTCGACGTTCACGCTGTGCATTCCGCAGGACATGAGCACCGAGATCGGTTGGGGCGACGACGACACCGACGTGGCCGGCACCGGAATAGCCGGTACCGAAATAATCGAACCTACGGCAGCTGTAGCCGTGGTCCAGGGCGAGACGGTTCCGTCTGCGCCACTCGCACGACCGAAGGAAACCGACAGGTGACTCACGTTCTGATCGTCGAGGACGAGGAATCGCTGGCCGATCCGCTGGCATTCCTGTTGCGCAAGGAGGGATTCGAGGCCACTGTCGTCAACGACGGCGCTGCGGCACTCGGCACTTTCGATCGCGTCAGCCCCGACATCGTTCTGCTCGATCTGATGCTGCCCGGCATGTCCGGCACGGAGATCTGCAAGTCGTTGCGCACGCGGTCGAGCGTGCCGGTGATCATGGTGACCGCGCGCGACAGCGAGATCGACAAGGTCGTCGGACTCGAACTCGGTGCCGACGACTACGTCACCAAGCCGTACTCGGCGCGCGAGCTCATCGCCCGCATCCGTGCCGTGCTGCGCCGCGGTGGCGACGGAATCGACGACGACCTGGCCATCGGCATTCTGGAGGCAGGTCCGGTCCGGATGGACGTCGAGCGCCACATCGTCGCCGTCAACGGACAGCAGATCACGTTGCCGCTCAAGGAGTTCGACCTCCTCGAGTACCTCTTGCGCAACTCCGGCCGAGTGCTGACCCGCGGTCAGCTCATCGACCGTGTGTGGGGTGCGGACTACGTCGGCGACACCAAGACTCTCGATGTCCACGTGAAGCGGCTGCGTTCGAAGATCGAGCCCGACCCGGCCAGCCCGAAGCACCTCGTGACGGTCCGCGGGCTCGGCTACAAACTCGAGCCCTGACTGTTCGACTCCCGGCTGTCCGGGTCGTGACTGTTGGAGTTCTGACTGTTGGAGTTCTGACCCGTGCCGAGCGTGGCCTGAGCCACCTGGTCGCCGCCTGATCGTTTTGCCGTGTACATCGCCGTGTCCGCCGACGCGACCAGTTCGAACACGTCGCTGGTCGGGGTGCCGGTGGCGACGCCGAGGCTCGCCGACACGCCGAGATCGGTTTCCTGGCTGATTGTCTGCAGGACGCGGGCGGCGAGGCACTCCGCATCGGTCTTCGTTGCACGCAACACCATCGCGAATTCGTCGCCGCCCAGTCTGACGATCAGTGTCTGCGTACCCGGGACCTGGCAACGTCGGAGTACGTCGGCTACTGCGACGAGGACGTCGTCGCCTCGCTGGTGCCCGTAGATGTCGTTGACGGCCTTGAAGTTGTCGAGATCGACCGCGACGACCGTCCACGGGGTCGAGTCGGGTGATTCGATCTCGGCCTTCGCGACCTCCTGTCGAAGGCCGCGCCTGTTCAGCAATCCGGTCAGCGAGTCGACCGCCGACGCGTCAGCACTGGACCGGAACATGCTGTAGGCGATGCGCAGGAACGGCAGGACAAGCGCTGTCAGCAACAAGGCGATCAAGCCTTTGCTCATCGCGACCGGAAGCCATTGCAGGCCTTGAACGAAACCGCTTGCGACCACGGCAGTGACCACCACGGTGACCGCGAAGACGATATGGCAGATGTTGGCTGCGGTGCTGTGGAAGAAGGCGATGTAGGCCCCCGTTGCCGCGAACAGCGGTGTCGCGGCAACGCCGAGCACGAGGTTGTGATGAGCGAAACATGCTGTCGCGACACCGATGTCGGCTGCGGCGATCAATACCAACGATTCGAGATGCGACGGCCAGCGCCCGAAAAGCCACCGTGCCGCCCAGCAGATGCCGGCGACGGCCAGACCCGCCATCACGAGGTTGCCATACGGCCACAGCACGCCTGGGGGAGCGAGGGCGGCGAGCATCGCAGTCACCCCGATGGTGGCGCCGTCGATCGCTACCAGCCACCTGCTCCAGCGGAGCAGGCCGCGCGCGACGAGATAGGACACCAGCCACTCGTACTCGTCGGCCTTCAGCAACTGCCGAGCTGTATTTGGTATCCCAAATCGCATGCTCGGTAGTGTGCCCGATGCGCGGCGCCTGCGAAGCGGTTAACCCAGTTCCTCGTACTTGATGTCAGTCGTCCGGCGCGTGGTCGCCGCGGCTGTCGCCGGATGGACCGCGACGATCCCGAGGCCGTTGCGGCGTCGGCACGCCCGAGCCAACTCGTCGTATGCGGGTTTGCCGAGGAGTTCGGTCAGTTCCGGGGCGTAGGACTCGAAGACCTGCGTCGCGCCGACGTGGGCGTCGGGCGAACCCGAGCAGTACCACTTGAGATCGTGTCCGCCCTCGCCCCAACCGCGACGGTCGAACTCGGTGATCGTGGTCTTGAGGACCTGCGTCCCGTCGGGGCGCTCCACCCAGTCCTGCTCGCGCCGGATCGGAAGTTGCCAGCACACATCGGGTTTCACGCTCCACGGCTCGATGCCCTTGCGCAGCGCCATGGCGTGTAGTGCACATCCGGGTCCGCGGTCGAAACCGGGACGATTGAGAAAGATGCACGCGCCCTTGTGAGTTCGCGTCTTGAGTGCGGGCTCGTCGTCGAGGTCTCCCTCTTCGAGATACCCCTTCTTGCCGAGGGGATCTTTGCCGGATCCCTTCTCGTAGAACTGCCAGTCGTCAGGGGTGAGCATGGCGACGCTCTTCGCGAGATGCTTCCGGTCGTCCTTGTCGGTCAGGTAGGCGCCGTGGCTGCAGCAGCCGTCGTCGGGTCGGCCGTCGATGATCCCTTGGCACGCCGGTGTTCCGAAGACACACGTCCAGTGCGACAACAGCCAGGTCAGGTCGGCGTTGATGAGGTGTTCTGGGTCCGCGGGATCGAAGAACTCATACCATTCGCGCGCGAAGTCGAGTGGTACCTCGGGAGCCGGTGAGATCTGTGCGGACGGGGTGGGGCTTGGCACGCGTTCACGGTAGTCGTATCGGCAGCGTGGCGTCTGATCGCGCCCGTGTGTTTCGCCACCCACGCAACATGGCGAATCGTCGAAGCACTACCGTGTATGCGTGCGTTTAGGAGTGCTCGACGTGGGCAGCAATACTGTCCACCTGCTCGTCGTCGATGCCCATCGCGGCGGCCATCCGACACCGATGAGCTCAACCAAGTCGGTTCTGCGGCTCGCCGAACAGATCGACGAGAAGGGCAGGCTCACCGAGCGCGGTGCCCGATCGCTGATCGACTCGGTCGACGAGTTCACCCACATCGCCGCCACGTCGGGGTGTGAGCAGACGATGGCGTTCGCGACGTCTGCTGTGCGCGATGCGACCAATTCCGAAGAAGTGCTCGACCGCGTCGAAGCCAAGACCGGTGTCCGAGTGACCGTGTTGAGCGGTCGCGACGAGGCGCGGCTGACCTCGCTGGCCGTGCGGCGCTGGTACGGCTGGAGCGCCGGGCGCATCCTCGCGCTCGACATCGGAGGTGGATCGCTCGAGATCTCCAACGGCGTCGACGAGGAGCCCGACGTCGCGTTGAGCCTGCCGCTGGGCGCGGGCAGGTTGACCCGCGAGTGGCTGCCCGACGATCCGCCGGACCGTCGACGTATCGGCGTGCTGCGTGACTGGCTCGACGCCGAGCTCAGGGACCCCGCGCGCGAACTGCGTGCCGCGGGCAAACCCGACATCGCGGTTGCGACGTCGAAAACGTTCCGGTCGCTCGCGCGGCTGACAGGCGCGGCGCCGTCGGGAGCCGGGTTGCGGGTCAAGCGTCAACTCACCGCGAGCGGGCTGCGCCAGTTGATCGCCTTCATCTCGCGGATGACCCGCGACGACCGCGCAGAACTCGAGGGCGTCAGCGCCGACCGTGCAGGTCAACTCGTTGCGGGCGCGCTCGTCGCGGAGGCGGCGATGCGGGCGCTGTCGGTCGATACACTGGAGATCTGTCCGTGGGCCTTGCGCGAGGGCGTGATCCTGCGTCGTCTCGACACCGAGCTGGCGGACAACCAAGAACAGATCGGGACGACCCCCACTGAAGCGACCCGCACAGGGTCGGCGGGTTCGACACCGGCAACCCAGGGCCTGCGCTAGGCGGCCTGAGGAGGAGAGCGAGTTTCGATGGCCAAGCAACCGGGGTCACCCACGGGCGGATCGGACGACTCGGCGTCGGAGTCGAGGCCCATCTCCGTGTCGGAACTGCTCGCACGTCGCGACGCCGCCATCGCCGACGAGGAACGCACGAAGCGCCTCACCGAAACCCGCGGCAGGCGCCGTGCCGGGCGCGACGGAGCCGTCTCGGTGTCTGAGCTCACCGGCGAGATCCCGCGGATCACCGACGCGCCCAGGAGCGAAGCCCCGAAGACCAGCGCACCGAAGAACCAGGCTCCAAAGACTCAGGCTCCAAAGACTCAGGCACCGAAGACCGACACCCCGGCGGCCGGCGCGCCGAATGCCTGGGAGTCGCCTGACTCCGCGCCGCATTTCCCGCGGTCGAGCAGCCCGGTCCCGCGACGTGCGACCGACCGCCGACCGCTCCAGGATTCCGCCGACCCCGCCGGCGCGTCGACCGGATTCGACCGCGGTGTCTACGACGCTCCTCCTCAGACACGCGACTTCAGTTCCGCCGCCATCGCCGAGCGGGCATCGCGCGGCACGTCCGACGGGGAACCTGTCAGCGACGAGCACGCGAACGCTGTCACCGGAATCATCCCGATCGTCGGCGACGACGACACCGCCGATGGCGTGCGACTCGTCGAGGCCGACGACGTCGACGTCGTAGAACTCGATGCGCCGCCGCCCGCCCGCACCGGCAGGTTCGCAGACGTCATCGACGACGACTTCGACGCATACCGGTCGTTCGCCGAATACGACGATGACGACGAGAAGAGTGCGTCGTCGAAGAAGCGCTCGGCCCGACGCTCCGGCGACAAACCCAAGCGCAAGCGCGGGTGGTTCGGGCGCAAGGCCGCCGCGCGGGACGACCGCACCGACGTCGAGTCCGACTCACTCGTCGACGACGATCGCCACACCTCCGGAGCCGCGCTCGTGGAGGAGACCACGGCCATCGGGATCGTCGAGGAGTCACGCGACGTGATCCCCGACGCCGAGCGATCCGGTGACGTCGAGACATTCAGTGACGTCGAACGACCCAGTGACGCAAGTGCTTACGACGACGACAGCAAGTTCGACGCAGGCAAGTTCGACGGCGACCGCGCGTACGGCTACTCGTCCTTCGACAGTGTCCGCGAGGATGACGACGAGCGCGACGCCCGTGAGCACGCCGATCGAGATGCGGCCGAGGCGCTCGAATCAGACTCACCCGAGGCCGCGACGACAGGCTCGACCGGAGTCGGCGCCGCCGCGGTCGCGCCCGCAGTCAGCACGAGCCCAGCGGACAAGAGCCCTGCGGAAAAGAACCCAGCGGACGCGGGCGCAGCGGACAAGAGCGCGGCAGACGAGAAGGAAACGGACAGCACGGCGGCTCTCCTAGCCCCGACGTCCGACGCCCCCAAATCCAAAACCCTCACGTCGAAGGCGGCAACGTCCAAGGACTCGCAGACCGGCGACTCCGACGACGAAGACGGCCGTTCGCCGGCGAAGGCGTGGCTGTTGGTCATCGGCGAGGCGATCCTCGGGCTGGCGGTCGGTGTCGGATTGTTCTGGGGATTCACCGAGCTCTGGCGCTGGAACGTCTACTTCGCGCTGGTGTTGGCGGTGCTGGTGATCTTCGGCATCGTCTCGTTCACCCACGCCGTGCGGCACTCCCGCGACCTGTTCACCACGTTGCTGGCGCTGGGCGTCGGACTGATTGTGACCATCGGCCCGCTGGTGTTGCTCGCGACGTGAGGATCTGATGGTCACTCCTGTAGCCGACATCCCCATCGGGCTGTCGACGGCGTCGGTCTATCCGCAGAACACCGAGGCTGCCTTCGCGTACGCGGCCGAGCTGGGTTTCGACGGCGTCGAACTCATGGTGTGGGGTGAGGCTGTCAGCCAGGACATCTCTCACGTCGAGTATCTGTCCGAGCGATATCAGGTTCCGGTGCTGTCGATCCACGCGCCGTGCCTGCTCATCTCGCAGCGCGTATGGGGTCGCGATCCGCAGGCCAAGCTGGCGCGGGCGGTGTCGGCGGCGGAGGATCTCGGAGCGCCGACCGTCGTCGTACATCCACCTTTCCGCTGGCAGCGGGCGTACACCGCAGCATTCGACGATCTCGTGACGGAGCTCGAGGAGAACAGCGGCGTCGACGTCGCGGTGGAGAACATGTTCCCGATGCGCGCCGACAGGCTCTTCGGCGCGGGTAAGCGCTCGGCGCAGCGGTTGAACGCACGTGGGGGAGGACCGGGCCGCGCGGCATCGGCGTTCGGGAAGTCCACCGACCCCACCGACGACGGGTACGCGCACTACACCCTCGACCTCTCGCACACCGCGACGGCCGGGGTCGACGCGGTCGAGCTGTTCGATCGCATGGGGTCGGCGCTGAGCCATCTCCACCTCGCCGACGGCAGCGGTGCGGCAACCGACGAGCACCTGATTCCGGGCGACGGATCGCAACCCTGCGTCGAGGTGTGTCGACGCCTTGCCGCGAGCGACTTCGCCGGGGCTGTTGTGCTCGAGGTCAGCACGGGATCGGCACGCACCAAACCCGAACGCGCGGCCCTCCTCGGGCGCGCCCTCGACTTCGCGCGAACCAACCTTCGACGCGATCCCGTCCGCACTGCACCGATCCAGGAGACCGAAACCGAATGAGCGACAAGATCGCTGGGCTGTTGACCCTGCGTCCCACCGAGGGCCCCGGCGATGTGAATTACCGCGCGAGTATCGACCCGACGTTCACGATCGGACCCAAGGTGCACGGCGGCACGATGCAGATGCTGGTCGCCCGAGCGGCGCTGCACGCATACGACGAGCTCGTCGGGTCAGACGAGTCGATGCCGTCGGCAGCCGACCTCGTGCCCGTCGCCATTGCCAGCGACTACCTCGCCGCGCCCGATCCCGCCGACGTCGACCTGGCGGTGACGCTGCGCAAACGCGGTCGCACCGTCACCCTGCTGACCGTCGACCTCGCGCAGAACGGACGACTGATGGTGTCGTCGTCGGTCACCCTCGCGCGACCCGACAGCGGCACGCCGCATCACTCGGCGCCGTCCGTGCTCGACGACCTGCCCGTCGATCCCCAGCCCGGCGGCATCTCCATCGACGGCTCGCCGGTCGGTGAGGTCATGCACCTCGGGGCTGCACTCGACCTGGTGCTCGATCCGACGAGCTTCCCCGTCGCGCGTGGTGAGACCGGTGAGCCGGTCGTGCGCGGGTGGACGCGTCCGAAGAACGCCGAGCCCGACGTCGATTTCGCCGTGCTGGTCTGCGACATCTCGCCGCCGGTGGTGATGAACCTCGCGCTCTTCGGGTGGGCGCCGACCGTCCAGCTCACCACCTATGTCCGACGACATCCCGCGCCGGGTTGGCTGCGGTTCGCGGCGTCGAGTACCGAGGTAGGACCCGGAATGTTCGAGGAGGACCACCTCGTGGTGGACTCGACGGGCACCGTGGTCGCGCAGTCGCGTCAGCTCGCGCTGATCCCGCAGCGGCAGAGCTGATACGAACCCGGCTGACCCGAATTCCGCTGACCACAGATGTCACGGCTGAGAAGAAAGGCACCACGACGTGAGTGAACGGATCGCCGTCATCGGCGGCGGCAAGATCGGCGAGGCGCTCCTTGCCGGACTCATCGCAGCGGGTCACCAGCCCAAGAACCTGGCCGTGGCCGAGCCCAACGAGGGACGCGCCCGCGAGCTCTCCGAGGAGTACGGCGTACTGGTCACCGATATCCCCACCGCGGTCGAGGGCTCCCAATACGTCTTCATCGCGGTGAAACCCGACATCGTCGACGCCGTGCTGCGCCAACTCGCGCGGGTCGACGACGACGGCGAATCCGAGCGCGTCACCATCAGCCTCGCGGCGGGAGTGCCGATCGCCCGCTACGAGAACGCGCTGCCCGCAGGCGTGCCGGTCGTGCGGGTCATGCCGAATACGCCGATGCTCGTGAACGAAGCGATGTCGGCGGTCGCGCCGGGGCGCCACGTCGACCCAGAGCAGCTCACCGCGGTCGTCGGGCTGCTCGAGAGCGTCGGCAAGGTCATCGTCGTCCCGGAGAAGCAGATGGATGCGGTCACCGCGATCTCGGGCTCCGGACCCGCCTACGTGTTCCTCCTCGCCGAATCGATGATCGACGCAGGCGTTGCGCTCGGCCTCACCCGCGCGCAGGCGAGCGAATTGGCAGTGCAGACGATCCGCGGGTCGGGGATCCTGATGAGCGACTCCGGGGTCTCTCCGGTCGACCTGCGCGCAGCCGTGACATCGCCCGGTGGAACCACCGCGGCCGCGATCCGCGTGCTCGAGGAAAACGGTGCGCGAGCAGCGATGTATCGGGCCACGGAGGCGTGTGCGCAAGCCAGTGCGCGCGCGGGACGTCGACCCGACGTTGAGGGTTTGGGAGGCTGAACAGCCGACCACGTCGGGTGTCGGCTCCCAATATTTGGGGCTTCTACCGGCCAAAACCCCAGCATGTTGTGGTCGAGGGCCAGAAATGCCGCCGATCCAGGCCACTTACGTCGCTTTTTTCACATCTGCCACGCTAAGCTGCTTTAAGCACGTGCGTGTCTGGTGTCCGCCGGAGGGGAAGCCGGCGGCCGCGACGCGTGCTCCGGAGGTATGAGTAACTCATGGCAGCAGAGACTCCTGGTGACAGGTCAGGTGCGGTCAGCAACGCGGCTTCAGGGTCGCAGTTCTTGACCGTGGCCGAGGTCGCATCGTTGATGCGCGTCTCGAAGATGACCGTTTATCGCCTCGTCCACAGTGGGGAACTCCCCGCCGTGCGCGTGGGTCGTTCCTTCCGTGTGCACGCCAAGGCTGTGCATGACTACCTGGAGACGTCCTACTTCGACGCCGGTTAGTCCGACCGCGAACTACGAGGCAACTCCTGCCGAACGCGCGCAGCGCGCCGTCGGCAGGAGTTGTGGTGTTCACCAGAGGTCCCCTGATTTTTCTCTTTGCGACCTCGACCGGTAGTGTTGATGATCGCGTAGCTGATCTCGCCGCAAGGTTCCGGCGGGCAGGCCTCACCACCCAAGTGTGAGTGTCGACGACAGCGTGCCGTGAAACCGCGTGAGACCGTGTGAGTAAGGAAGTGCCCCGATGGGTTCAGTGATCAAGAAGCGCCGCAAGCGCATGTCGAAGAAGAAGCACCGCAAGCTTCTGCGTCGTACCCGCGTGCAGCGTCGCAAACTCGGTAAGTGAGCGCTCGCGCCGAGTAAGTCGGCGCGGATTCGCTCCACCGATACGTTCGCGGTCATCTCGACCGCGCGCCAAAAGAACCCGCCTGAGTGCGGGTTCTTTTTCGTCGGGCTAGCCTTGCGTTCATGCCCGATGGTTCTCAATCCGACGTCCAACAGGTTCCGCGCACGGTGCTGGTCACCGGGGCGTCGACCTTTCTCGGTGGATACCTCGTCGCCGCACTGGCGGCCAATCCCGACGTCGAGCGGGTCCTCGCAGTCGACTCACGGGTGCCGCGCAAGGACCTGATGCGGCGAATGGGGCGCGCAGAGTTCCTGCGCCTCGACATCCGCAGGCCCGCGATAGCGAAGGCGATCTCGCACTACGAGGTCGACACCGTTGTGCACGCCGCGACGTCGATCATGGAGACCGCTCCGCACTCCGCGGCCATCAAGGAGTTCAATCTCCTCGGCGCGATGCAGGTGTGCGGTGCGTGTCAGCGAAGCCCCTCGGTCAAACGGCTCATCCTGCGTTCGACGGCGATGGTCTACGGTGCGAGCCCCCGCGACCCCGCCTACTTCACCGAGGAGACGCCCGCTAAGCGTGAACCCCGTCGCGGCTACGGACGCGACATGCTCGACGTCGAGGGGTACGTGCGCGGACTCGCGCGACGACGCCAGGACATCGACGTGACGACGATGCGACTGCAGGCCATGCTCGGTCCTCGAATCAACACCAGGATGAGTTCCTATCTTTCGCTCCCGGTGGTTCCGACTGTCATCGGCTATCAACCACGTCTGCAATTTCTGCATGAAGAGGACGCACTCGCAGCAATGGAACACGTGACGCTGCGTGGGCGGCCGGGAACTTTCAACATCGCAGGCGACGGAGTGGTGACGTTGACGCAGGCCATTCGACGCGTCGGACACGTGGAACTGCCCGTGGTGAGCGGTCTGCTCGCGCCGATCACCGGGGTGATGCAGAATCTTCGCTCAGCTCGTCTGCGGTCGTCGCAGACCGAATTCCTTACGTACGGAAGGGTTCTCGACACAACGAGGATGCGCACCGAGCTCGGATTCGCGCCCCGGTACTCAACGTCGGAGACGCTCGACGACTTCGTCGACCGCAGTGGTGTGACTCCTGTGATCGCGCCGGATACGTGGCGAAAAGCGGAACGACAAGTCGTATCGGCGGCGCATCGGCTTGCCTGAACAATTCGCGCACAAATCGCACAGACTGTCTGTTTTTGGCGTCAATTTGAATCCCCAATTTGACGCATTCAATGACAATGCAAATACGGCGGCGGAACGTGCACTATCAGGGACGAACCCGTAAACTCGGGCGTCAGGCCCGGTGCGTCGACGCAGCGACACCAGGCACCCCCCTCCCGTTCTTCTGCGTCATACCCGTTGGGGGTGGAACGCCTTGTCGAATCACGTGACGTCTTCTGGTGATGCACGGACGGCAAAGGTGATCCAGTTGTACGCAAGCTCCGGTGTGGGCAACTCCAGGGCGGGCCTCGAAGCGTCTCGTCGCGATCAGCCGGGAGTCACGCGCGATGGCGGCCGCGGTCGCCACCCGAGCCAGCAGGCAACGGCGCCGTCGAGTATCGGCCACCCCAATACCGACGGCTTCGGCCGGCCGCCCGCTGCGGTCACCCCCATCAACGACGACGTCGCGCTCGAGACCGACGCCCTCGGCGTCGAGCAGCGTGGACCTGCGCGCAGCCCGTTGTTCAGTCTCGGTGGTATCCGTGGTGCAGTTGCTGATTCACTTACTGCCACAGCGGGTTTCATTCGTGAGCGGATGACCGGCGACTACGAGATCGACGACTTCGGCTTCGACCCGCACTTCACCGAGTCGGTCTGGTTCCCCGCGATCCGCCAGGTGTACGAGAAGTGGTTCCGTGTCGAGGTGACCGGTGTGGAGAACCTGCCGCTCACAGGTGGCGCTCTGCTCGTCGCCAACCATGCCGGTGCGTTGCCCATCGACGCGCTGATGACCAGCCTCGCCTTGCACGACAATCACCCAACCGGTCGGCATCTGCGAATCCTCGCCGCCGACATGGCTTTTGACACACCAGCGGTCAGCGAGGTGGCCCGCCGTATCGGCGCGACCCTCGCATGCACCAACGACGCCGACCGCCTGTTGCGAGCGGGCGAACTCACCGCGGTGTGGCCCGAGGGCTACAAGGGGATCGGAAAGCTCTACAAGGATCGGTACAAGCTCGCGCGATTCGGTCGCGGAGGCTTCGTGACGACGGCGCTGCGCAACGCCAGCCCGATCATCCCGGTGTCGATCGTCGGGTCGGAGGAGATCTACCCGATGCTCGCCGACCTCAAGCCGATCGCCCGCATCCTCGGGCTGCCGTACCTGCCCATCACGCCGACGTTCCCACTGCTCGGACCGCTGGGTCTGGTGCCGCTGCCGTCGAAGTGGCATATCCACTTCGGCCGTCCCATCGAGACGGGCGGCTACGACGAGTCGTCCGCCGACGACCCCATGGTTGTCTTCGACCTCACCGACCATGTCCGCGAAGAGATTCAGCAGACACTGTTCCGCATGCTCAGCCGTCGGGGGAGCGTGTACTTCGGCTGAGTGGCAGCGAGCGGTGGGCGATACTCTCAGGGCGTGAGTTTCGACGCCGACTTGGGCCCCATCAATTTCATTGTCGTGAGTTTTCCGTCGGCGCCCGTGCCGTCGGCCGGCTTCGCGGTGCTGACCGACCTGGTTGCTGCGGGTCGGGTCAACGTTCTCGACACGGAGTTCGTCAGCCGCGACGCCGACGGCAAGGTGCAGCGACTCGACGCCGCGAGCGTCGGCCTCGACGAATTCTCGGGTGCCGACTCGCACCTGATCGATGACGACGACGTCGCTGCTGCCGCGGAATCGCTCGCCGCAGGCGAGGTCGCCGCCATCGTGGTCTACGAGGAGCTATCGTTCCTCCCCGTCATCGGCGCGTGGGGTGCCGACGGCGGAACCGTGCTCACCGAGGGGCCGGTCCTCGTCGACGACCTGATCGACGCTCTCGACGCCACTGACGCTCTCGAAGGGAACTGATCATGAGCCTGATTCGCACAGCGGGCCGCGCGGCCGTCGCCAGCTCGGTGCACGGCCGGGTGCAGCGTCGGCAACAGGACAGGTGGGCCGCGCAGGCAGCATCGCAGCAGGCGCACGCCGCGCAGCAGCCGGTTGCGCAGCCTGTTGCCCCACAGCCGGTTGCCCAGCCTGTTGCTGCGCCGGCCGCTCAGCCGGTTGCCGCAGATCCGAAGTCGCAACTCATGAATGCGCTCACGTCGCTGCGGTCGGCGGGCGTCGTCACCGATACCGAGTTCGCCGAGATCTCGTCGCGCATCTTCTCCTGACGAGGCTCTGGCGGCTGCGACGGGCTTGTCCCGTCCGGACTTGTTCTCGCTTGGCCGGACCCAGGGCAGGGAGCCGCGTCACAGCGTCGGCGTATTGTGCGGTAGAACGTTACAACGAGTGTTGGAACATCGCACGAGAGGAAGCCGATGCGGGCAGTGGTGTGTCACGAGGGCAAGCTGAGTGTCGAGGAGATCGAGAAGCCGCAGCCAGGTCCAGGTCAGGTGTTGTTGAAGGTGCGGCGCACCGGGATCTGCGGCTCTGATCTGCACGCGCGCACGCACGGTGACGACACCGCCGATGTCACCGCCGAGGTCGGCTACGACCGCTTCATGCGCTCGACAGATCACGTCGTGATGGGCCACGAATTCATCGGCGAGATCGCCGAGTACGGCCCCAAGTGCCGCAAGAAGTGGGCGCCGGGAACCCTGGTCGCCGCACTACCGATCATCAAGCACGGCGAGACCGAGCACCTCGTCGGACTCAGCGCCGACGCCCCCGGTGCCTACGCCGAGTACGTCGTCGTCTCCGAGGACATGACGATGCCCGTGCCCGACGGCGTGCCACTCGACCACGCCGCCCTGACCGAACCGCTGTCGGTTGCCGTGCACGCGGTCAACCGCGGTGACGTGAGCAAGCGCGACGTCGCGGTCGTGGTGGGCTGCGGACCTATTGGGCTGTCGGTGATCCTGGTTCTCAAGGCCAAGGGCGTCAAGACCGTCATCGCCTCCGACCTGTCGGCGGGTCGTCGAGATCTTGCCCGACGCTGCGGCGCCGACATCGTCGTCGACCCGACTGTCGACTCCCCGTGGGACATCGCCGCCAAGAAGGGCGAATACCTCACGCGCACAGGGCAATTGCTCGGCACCGCGTTCGACGCCATGCACATCCTGCGCCGCATCTACGGCCTGCCGTGGTGGAAGGCAATCGAACTCGGCGACAAGGTCGGCGCCACCCCGAAGGGGCCGGTCGTGTTCGAGTGCGTCGGCGTGCCGGGAATGATCGAGAACATCGTGTCGGGCGTGCCGCTGCGGACGCGCATCGTCGTGGTCGGCGTGTGCATGGAGTCCGACCGCTTCCGACCCGCGATGGCGATCAACAAAGAACTCGACCTGCGCTTTGTGATCTACTACGACCCCGCCGAGTTCCGCACCGCGCTGCACCTCATCGCCGACGGCAAGGTCGACGTGACGCCACTGGTCACCGGCATCATCGGATTCGACGCAGTCGCAGACGTTTTCGAGATCCTCGGCGGCGCGGAGCACCACGCGAAGGTGCTCATCGACCCGTCGAGCCCCGTCGCGGGGCTCTGAGGCCGGCGGGGCCGGCAGGCCGGCGGGAGGTTTCTAGGGGAAGGGTTTTTCCCCTAGTTTTGGCCGTCGAGCCCGCGGGTGGTTTCTAGGGGAAAGGTTCTTTCCTCGGGTTGTGGCGCACCGGCCGGCGGAAGTTTCTAGGGGAAAGGTTTTCTCCTCGGGTTTTGTACTCGTCCCCGCGAAGTTTGCGGGGGAGAGGTCAGGAAGTGCCGGAAAGATTCCTTCCCCTACTTTCTGCGGGCGGGGCGTCGACGGTGCGGCGCGCCGTTTCGACGGTGCGGCAGGCTGTTTCGGGAGCTGCTGGCCCGAAGTTTCTAGGGGAAAGGTTCTTTCCTCGGGTTTCGTACTCGTCCCCGCGAAGTTTCCGGGGGAGGTGTCAGGAAGTGCCGGAAAGATTGCTTCCCCTACTTTCGACGCCCCGGCTGGCAGGAGGTTTCTAGGGGAAGAATCCTTCCCCTACTTTCCGCCGGCGCGCGCCGAAACCCGAAGCCCGACGCCCGACGACCCCTCGGCGTCAGCCCTTGTTGCGCAGCAGCTTCACGGCGCCGGCGCTCGCGGCGCCCGCGGCCCCGACGACCAGTGCCGTCGACGCCCCGTACTTTGCGGCCTTGCGGGCGGTACGGAAGTCGTACATCTCCCAGCCGCGCACCTTTGCGACGTCGCGCAGGTCAGCGTCGGGATTGATCGCGACGGCGCGCCCGACCAGTGACAGCATCGGGACGTCGTTGTGTGAGTCCGAGTACGCGGTGCACCGCTTGAGGTTCAGTCCTTCGCGAATTGCCAACGCGCGCACGGCATGTGCCTTGCCCGGGCCGTGCAGGATGTCGCCGACGAGTCGTCCGGTGAACTTGCCGTCGACGCTCTCGGCGACGGTGCCGAGTGCACCGGTAAGGCCTAGGTGGTCAGCGATGGTCTGTGCCAGCTCGACCGGAGTCGCGGTGACCAGCCACACCTGCTGACCGGCGTCGAGATGGCGCTGAGCCAAAGCCCTTGTGCCAGGCCAGATCTTGTCGGCGATGTACTCGTCGTAGATCTCCTCGCCGAGTCTGGCGAGCTCGGCTGTCTCGCGACCGGCGATGAACGACAACGCCTTTTCCCGACCCTCTGCGACGTCTTGGGCGTTCTCTTTGCCCGTGATGCGGAACTTCGCCTGCGTCCACGCGAAGTCGAAGATGTCGGAGTACGAGAAGTACTTTCGCGCGGCGAGTCCGCGCGCGAAGTGCACGATCGACGCTCCCTGCACCAGCGTGTTGTCGACGTCGAAGAACGCCGCGGCGGTGAGGTCGACGTCGACGTCGGGTTCGGTTTCGCTCGGTGGCCGGGCGCGCAGCGAATCGACGGCCGCCTGCGCCGACGCCTCTCCCGCGAGGGCCTGTCGCAATTCCTGCGCGGTCTGCCGGAACCGTCCGGTGGCCGCGGTAGCTCGCTCGGAGATCCAGGTCGTGACCCGGCGGGATTCTTCGTCGTCGAACTCGTCGTCGGCATGGATCTCGTCGTCATCGTCGCCGACGGAACCGTCGACGTCGTCGGCGTGCGACTCCCAGTCCTCGCCACTGCGGACCGGCCGCGCCTCGGCATCTGCGGAATCGGACGCGCCCACGCCGCCCGAAGGGGCCTCGCTACCTGGCGTTCCGCCGTCTGAGGCGCCCTTGTGCGGAGTGTCGCCGACGTCGGACACCTCGGACCCGGAATCGGGAACCTCGCCGTTCGGCTCCTCGCCCTCAGAGGTCACGCCCACCCTCCACCTCTCACGAATGCACAACCACTCAACGAATGCCGCCTCGCTCAGGCCTGCTCACCAACAGAGTAGTCATGGTGTCAGACTGTTCTGGCACCAACGTCGAAGGAGTTCGTTCGATGTCCATCACGCTGCTAACCCGCGACGGCTGCTCGGCCTGCGAGGCCGCCCGCGCCGACCTGGATCGGATCTGCGGCGAGCTGTCCGTCGAGTTCGACATCGTCGACGTCGACGCCGCCGCGAACTCCGGCGACGTCGAGCTACGCGCCGAGTACGGCGACCGTCTGCCCGTCGTCCTGCTCGACGGCGAAGAGCACAGCTACTGGGAGGTCGACGAGCCGCGGTTGCGCGCCGACCTCGACGCCGCCAAGCGCTGAACGCCCGAGCGCGCGGCGAAACCCTGAACCCGCGAACTCCCCGAACTCCCGCCGCGGGTCGCGTGCCGAGCGTCGAAGGCCGCGTATTACGCTGATCCTTCGGTCGGGTTAGTCGAAAGTGAGTGTGCGCAATGGCTATCGGGTCGGCGTCTGATCGCATCCCCGAGCCGTCGGTGACGCGCCTGGCCACCTACCTCCACGTTCTGCGCTCCCTGGGGCAGCGGGGCATTCTGATCGCCTCCAGCGGCCAACTGGCGACCGCGGCGGGAGTCAACCCGGCCATCCTCCGCAAAGATCTGTCCCATGTCGGCGCCAACGGCGTACGCGGCGTCGGATACGACGTCGGACGCCTCACCGCCCGCATCGCGCTCGCACTGCACACCGACACCGTCCACACCGTCGTGCTCGTCGGCGCAGGCACCCTCGGTCGCCTACTCGTCGCGCACACAGCCACCGACCGCACCTTCCGGGTCGTCGCGATGTTCGACGACGATCCGGACGTCATAGGGACCGTCGTCGACGACGTGGTGGTCTCCCCGTGCGCCGGTCTCGCTTCTCTTGCGAACGATCCGTCGATCGGCCAGGTCGACATCGGGGTGATCGCCACCGGTCCTGACAAGGCACAACGCGCAGCTGACGCGTTGATCGCCGCGGGAATCCGGCAACTGCTGAACGTGACCGCCGCAACGTTGTCGACGGACTCCGATGTCGTCGTCAGACAGGTTGATCTAGCCTTGGAGTTGCAGGTGCTGACGTTCCACGCGTCACGCACCCCGTTGTCTGTCGGGGAAGATGGGCAGCAGGGCCATGTCGACCTGCCTGTGGACGTGCCGCTCAGGGCCAAGGGGCCCGGCGACGATCTGGCTGTTGACCAACTGCCGGGGGTCGGCGTCGCGGACGTGCCCAGAACAGACATACGGAGTGTGGGTCAAGGATGATGAGTGCGAGATCTGCGATGGAGACGGTGACGCGGTGAGTGTTCTGCTGTTCGGAATCAGCCATCGGAGCGCACCCGTCGACGTTCTGGAGCGACTCGCGGTCGCCGACCATGACCGGCCCAAGCTCGTCGACGACCTGCTGTCGTCGCGTGCGATCTCCGAGGCGATGCTCGTCTCCACCTGCAATCGCGTCGAGATCTACGCCGTCGTCGACGCATTCCACCCCGCACTCGAAGCCGTTGGTGACGTGCTCGGCGACCATTCCGGGCTTTCCATCAACGACCTCACCCGCCACGCGTACGTCCGCTACTCCGAGGCCGCCGTCGAGCATCTGTTCACCGTCGCCGCAGGCCTCGACTCGATCGTCGTCGGCGAGCAGCAGATCCTCGGTCAGATCCGCAACGCCTACCTCGACGCCGACGCCAACAAGACCACCGGCCGTACCCTGCACGAGCTCGCCCAGCACGCCCTGCGCGTCGGCAAGCGGGTGCACTCCGAGACCGGAATCGACCGCGCGGGGGCGTCGGTCGTGTCGGTTGCGCTGCATCGCGCCCAGCATCTGCTGCAGAAGGCGGCGCCAGAGATCGATCCCGAGCAGTCGCTGCGCAGAGCCGTAGTCATCGGCGCCGGCGCCATGGGGGGTCTTGCGACCGCCCAGTTGGCCCGTGAAGGCGTCCGCGAGCTTGTCGTGGTGAACCGGACCGTCGCCAACGCGGAGCACCTCGCAGGCAATATCGCGGCCAATCATCCCGGAGTCGCCGTGCGCGGCGTCGGATTCGACGATCTGCCTGCCGTAATGGCCTCCGCGGACGTCGTCGTCGCATGCACGGGTTCCATCGGGACCGTCGTCGGCGTCGGCGAGGTGCATTCGGCACTGGCCGCACGTACCGCTGTGCAGCCGCTGATCATCTGCGACCTGGGGCTGCCCCGCAACGTCGATCCCGCCGCGGCGCGCCTGCCCGGCGTCCACGTCATCGACATCGAGAGTCTGCGCGGCGATTCCGAGGCACAGGCCGCGCACGACGACACCGCCGCTGCCCGCTCGATCGTCGGCGGCGAGCTCTCCGACTACCTGACCCTGCAGCGTCAGGCCGAGGTCACGCCGACCGTCGCGGCGCTGCGTCAACGCGCAGCCGACGTCGTCGAGGCGGAGATTCTCCGGCTCGAGACCCGCCTGCCCGACCTCGAGGGCGCTCAGCGCGACGAGGTCGCCAAAACTGTTCGACGCGTCGTCGACAAACTGCTGCATGCCCCCACTGTCCGGGTCAAACAACTCGCGTCGACGCCCAACGGCGACCACTACGCCGAGGCGCTGCGTGAACTCTTCGAGCTCAAGCCGGGCGCTGCCGAGGCCGTCTCGGCGCCGGAGAGCGGTCTGGGCGACAAGCATGGCGTCGGCGAAACGTCGGCCGATCAGGGAGAGCGTTGAGCCCCATTCGCATCGGTACGCGAGGCTCGCTGCTCGCCCGTACCCAGTCTCAGACCATCGCCGACGCCCTGACCGCCAACGGGCATCCCGCAGAGCTGGTCATCATCAAGACGGCGGGTGACGCGTCGGCGGCCCCGGTCGCCGAGATCGGCGTCGGAGTGTTCACGACGGCCATCCGCAACGCGCTGCATGCGGGCGAAGTCGACGTCGCCGTCCACTCCTACAAGGACCTGCCGACAGCACCCGATCCGGGCCTGGTAGTCGCGGCCGTCCCGCCCCGGGAAGATCCACGAGATGCGCTGGTCAGCAGGGGTAACCTCGTACTCGGGGCGCTTCCTCCCGGCGCGACGATCGGCACGTCCTCCCCGCGAAGGGCGGCACAGCTTAAAGCATTGGGTCTCGGTTTGGAAATCCGCCCCCTAAGAGGCAACCTAGATTCTCGGTTGGGCAAAGTCGCCGGCGGCGAACTCGACGCAGTCGTTGTCGCCCGTGCCGGACTCGTCCGCATCGGCAGGGCCGAAGAGGTCACCGAAGCGTTCGATCCCGTGGTGCTGTTACCAGCACCGGCGCAGGGTGCACTGGCAGTTGAGTGCCGCTCCGACGATGCCGAACTGGTGAGAATTCTCGCCGAGTTGGACGACGAGGCCACCCGCGTGGCGGTCGACGCCGAGCGTGCGGTATTGGCGGCTCTCGAAGCCGGATGTACCGCACCGGTCGGTGCGATAGCCGAAGTGGTCGAGTCGATCGATGAGGACGGGCGCATCTTCGCCGAACTGTCGCTCCGTGCGGCGGTGGCGGCCGAGGACGGATCCGATGTGATCCGCGCTTCGGTGGTGGGTCCGGTCGACAACGCCACACAACTCGGACGAGGCCTCGCCGCCGAACTGCTGGATCTGGGAGCGGGCGAACTCGTCAACTCCTGAGCAGCAGAGAAGAACTGCAGCCCTCTCGACGAGGGCAGGAGAGTGCGAACGCATGAGCCGTACGAAGAAGGCCAATCCGGGTCGAATCCTCTTCGTGGGATCGGGTCCCGGCGATCCCGAACTGCTAACCGTGCGTGCGCGGACAGTGATCGCGAATGCGACGACCGCCTTCATCGATCCCGACGTTCCAGCAGCCGTCGTGGCGATGATCGGCTCCGCCCACCGGCAGGAGCTCGCGGAATCCGCGCGTAAGAGCACCAAGAACGACACGAAGAAGGCCGACGAGGCCACCGACGAGAACGAGTCCGACGACTCGGCGACCGCCGCGGACGACACCGTCGAGGAGCAGGACCAGATCGTCCATCCCGCACTCGGCGATCCCGCTGAGGTCGCTCGCACCCTCGTCGCCGCGGCGAAGGAGGGCGACGACGTCGTCCGCGTCGTCTCCGGTGATCCGCTGACGACCGATTCGGTGCTGTCCGAGGTCAACGCCGTCTCGCGCACCTCGGTCGCATTCGAGGTGCTGCCAGGACTGCCTGCGGCTTCCGTGGTCCCGAGCTACGCGGGCATGCCGCTGGGTTCGAGCCACACCGAGGCCGACGTCCGCGCCGAAGGCGTCGACTGGGCCGCGCTCGCCGCAGCACCGGGACCGCTGGTGCTGCACGCGACGTCGGGCCATCTGGCCGAGACCGCGAGCGCACTGACCGAGCACGGTCTCGCCCCACAGACGCCCGTCGCGATCACGATCAACGGCACCACCTGCGCACAGCGCACCATCGAGGCGACGCTGGCCACGCTCAACGAGCAGGGCAACGCGCTGAGCGGACCGCTGATCCTCACGATCGGCAAGGTCGTCAGCCAGCGCGGCAAGCTCTCCTGGTGGGAGTCGCGCGCACTCTACGGCTGGACCGTGCTGGTGCCCCGCACCAAGGACCAGGCAGGCGACATGAGCGAACGCCTCGTCAGCCACGGCGCTGTGCCCAAGGAAGTGCCGACCATCGCGGTCGAGCCGCCCCGCAGCCCTGCTCAGATGGAGCGCGCCGTCAAGGGACTCGTCGACGGTCGCTACCAGTGGGTCGTGTTCACCTCGACCAACGCGGTGCGTGCCGTGTGGGAGAAGTTCGCCGAGTTCGGACTCGACGCCCGCGCGTTCTCCGGGGTGAAGATCGCCTGCGTCGGCGAAGCGACGGCCGAGAAGGTCCGGACCTTCGGCATCAACCCCGAGTTGGTTCCGTCCGGCGAGCAGTCGAGCCTCGGACTCCTCGAAGACTTCCCGCCGTACGACGACGTCTTCGACCCGGTCGACCGAATCCTGTTGCCACGCGCCGACATTGCCACCGAGACCCTCTCGGAGGGTCTGCGCGATCGCGGTTGGGAGATCGACGACGTCACCGCGTACCGCACCGTGCGGGCAGCACCGCCGCCCGCCGAGACGCGCGAGATGATCAAGACCGGCGGATTCGACGCCGTCTGCTTCACCTCGAGCTCGACGGTCCGCAACCTGGTCGGCATCGCCGGAAAGCCGCACGCGCGCACCATCGTTGCGTGCATCGGCCCCAAGACTGCCGAGACCGCAACCGAATTCGGACTGCGCGTCGACGTTCAGCCGGAGTCGGCGTCGGTGACCGAACTGGTCGACGCCCTCGCCGAGCACGCCGCTCGCCTGCGGGCCGAGGGCGCGTTGCCTCCTCCGCGCAAGAAGTCGCGGCGGTCGCGGTCGTAGAGGTGGGGCGTATGGCACCGGTTATTCGTCCCCGCAGGTTGCGCACCACACCGGCGATGCGTCGGTTGGTCGCGCAAAACGCGCTGCGCCCAGCCGATCTCGTGCTGCCGATGTTCGTCGCCGACGGCATCGACGATCCGCGTCCGATCGGATCGATGCCCGGCGTCGTGCAGCACACGCTCGACTCGCTGCGTAAAGCGGCCGACGAAGCCGTGCGCGCGGGCGTCGGCGGGCTGATGCTCTTCGGTGTTCCCAAGGCCGAGGACAAGGACGCGATAGGGTCCGGCGCTGATGATCCGGACGGCATCCTCAATCGCGGATTGCGTGTTCTCGCAGACGATCTCGGTGATTCGACCGTGCTGATGGCCGACACCTGCCTCGACGAGTTCACCGACCACGGGCACTGCGGCGTGCTGTCCGACGACGGCCGAGTCGACAACGATGCGACGCTCGAGCGCTACGTGTCGATGTCGCTCGCGCAGGCTCGTGCCGGTGCGCACCTTCTGGGTCCGTCGGGGATGATGGACGGCCAGGTCGCCGAGATTCGTGCCGCGCTCGACGCCGAAGGTCTCACCGACACAGGCATTCTCGCGTACTCGGCGAAGTATGCGTCCGCGTTCTACGGCCCGTTCCGCGAGGCTGTCGGCTCGTCGCTGCAGGGCGATCGTCGTACCTACCAACAGGATTCGGCCAACCGCACCGAGGCGCTCCGCGAAGTGCACCTCGACCTCGACGAGGGCGCCGACATCGTGATGGTCAAGCCCGCCATGAGCTACCTCGACATCGTCCGCGACGTCGCCGAGATCTCCGACGTTCCCGTCGCGGCCTACCAGATCTCGGGCGAGTACTCGATGATCACCGCCGCCGCCGAGCGCGGCTGGATCGACCGCGACGCCGCCATCCTCGAGTCACTGACCTCGATCAAACGCGCAGGCGCCTCGATCATCCTGACGTACTGGGCGACCGAGGTCGCCGCCAAGCTGGCCTAGGCCGCTTTACCGCTGGTCGCGCGGCGCGCGCTTTCTCGCTGGTCGAGCGGGCCCGAGCGCAGCGAGGACCCGAGTCGAGACCACCCCACTCGCTGGTAATGCGGGGCTGCCTCAACCGCTTGTCGAGCGGGCCCGAGCGGAGCGAGGACCCGAGTCGAGACCACTTCGCACCGCCGCTGGCCGCCTTCTCGCTGGTCGGGCGGTCCGGCATTTCCCGCTGGTCGAGCGGGCCCGAGCGCAGCGAGGACCCGAGTCGAGACCACTTCGCGCAGCCGTCGGGTACCGGCGACCGTGGTGGTCCCGCTGCGTACACGATCGTGACGTCAGCGGGTGGCGATCGAAATTATTGTCGTGGCCTCGCGCTGGCGTCCGAGTTGTGTACGTGGCCGCGCTCAGCAGGTCCTCGTCGCGCCTTCCCGCTGGCCGTGCGAGACCCGCACCGCTAGTCGGGCGAGGCCGCCTTTCCCGCTGGTCGAGCGGGCCCGAGCGGAGCGAGGTCCCGAGTCGAGACCACACGCGCCGGCCGCCGGGCCCGTCCCCGCTGGCTGGACGGCGCGGCCACAACCGCTGGTCGAGCGGGCCCGAGCGCAGCGAGGTCCCGAGTCGAGACCACTTCGCGCAGCCGTCGGGTATCGGCGGCCGTGGTGGTCCGGCGTGCGTACACAATCGTGACGTCAGCGGGTGGCGATCGAAATTATTGTCGTGGCCTCGCGCTGGCGTCCGAGTTGTGTACGTAGCCGCGCTCCGCAGGTCCTCATCGCGCACCAAGCTGCGTTCATTACGCTGGAGCTATGTCGCATTTTCTCGATCCGCGTCGCGACCCCGCGTCCGCGCAGCCCGACGGGCAGAACAAGCGCCCGAAGCTGCCCGACTCGGTGGCGATCGCGTGTGAGCTGTGGATTGTCGTGGTCATCGCCAGGATAGTCACGGCCGTCGCGCAGTATCCGACCCTGCGCGACATGATGAACCAGCGAGCCTCCGACCTCCCCGCCGATACCCCGCGCGCAGAGGTAGACCTCATGACGTCCTCGGGCTTCCTGATCGCGATTACGGTGATCACCGCGGTTGTCCTGTCCGCGATCTCGTTGACCTTCGTCTGGTTTGTGCGCAAGGGATACAACTGGGCGCGGGTCCTGCTCGGTGCGATGGGGGTTTTCGTCCTCATCGACATGGCCTTCTCGCTGATCGGGGGCGTCGATCCCTGGTGGACCGGTATTCCGCTGACCATCGGTGGCATCGCTGCGCTGGGCGCGACCATCCTCCTCCTGAGACGTGAGTCGGACGCCTACTGCCGCGCGATGGCCGACTACCGCCGACCGCAGACCACGCCGCTCGGGTACCCCGCGCCTCCCGCGTACCCACCTCAGTACCCGCAGGCCCCGCCGTACCAGCAGACACCGCCGTACCAGCAGACTCCGACGTACCCTCAGGCTCCGCCCTACCAGCAGACACCGCCGTACCCGCAGGCCGCGCCTCCGTCGTACGGACAAGCACCCGACCAGCCTCCGGTAGGCGGCCAGTATCCCGACAACGCCAACTATCCCCAGAACTCGCCGACGTCCTGGGAAGAAGAGGCGCGACTCCGGGGCTGGCAGCCGCCGACGACCAGCGAGGCGGCATCACCCCAGAGCAGGTCACCCCAAAACGCAACACCCCAGACCGGATCGCTGCAGAAAGATCCGAATACAGTCGGCACGCCGTCGGGAACGGGCCACGGCGACTACGCTTCCGAAGAGGGGGACCGATCCGTCGAGGCGCGTCTCCACAGCCACGAGAACGAGTCGACGCCGCACAGCGAGCCGTCGACAGACAGAAAGCAAAGCAGTGACCCTTCCTGACGCAAGTAAACGCCCGAAGATGGTGACCTGGGCGTATCGATGCTGGATAGCGTCCGGCGTTCTGTTGGGACTGCTCGGTGTCGTCTACATCCTGGCAGGCATTTTCGCCGACGGCCCGACGCTGCTTCCGATCGGGATCGGGATCATCGTGATCGCGGTCGGCGTGGCGTACGTGCTGCTCGGCAGCAAGGCCTACGTCGGGGATGCTCGTTGGCGCTCCTCGTTGGCGGCGCTGACGCTGGTCGTGGTGATCATGCTGGTGTTCCTCAGTTTCGGCGATCCTGCCCTGGCGTTCACGCTGCTCGCAGCAGTCATCGGACTCTTGGGATCGTTGTTCGCCTACCGGCCGGAAGCCGACGCGTGGTTCAACGCCGGCAGCCCACCCGAGTGCCCGGAGAAGTCGACGTCGGGCAAGGGTAAGTCGGGCGGCAAGGGTCGCGTCGCGAACGGCAAGAGCAGGCCGGGCGGTAATACACGCCCCGCCGAGAACCGATCGGGCGCCAACGGCGCCGCCTCCGCGCGGAACAAGCAGGACCGGAAACGGGACAGAGCGTGAGCTCTGCCGCTGACGATCCCGCCGATGGCAGCGCAGAACCCGCAGAGTCAGCGGATAGCAGCGTCGAGCCTGAAGGCGATGTCGGTAGCGAGGAATCGACCGACGGCAACAAAGCCCCCACCGACGAGTCCGAAGAAGCCGCACAACCCGAACAGACCGCAGATCTCGCCGACCCCGAGGAACCCGCCGAGCCCGAGGACCCCGCAAACCCGATCCCGGCGCCCGAGGATCGTGGCGAGACGTTGTTCGTCGAGCAGGGCGGAAGTTGGTGGGTCGTGGCGATCGGTCCGGTGCTCGCGGGTGCCGTGCTCGCGATGGACATCGCAGGCCCCGGCCGCGTGCACTGGCTGTGGATTTCGGTCCTCGGAGCGATCATCACGCTGTTCTCGATCGTCCAGGTGTATGCGGCGCGCCGTCACGTCGGCGTCGAACTGACCGAGACCACGCTGCAGCAGGGGACACTGCTGATGGCGCTCGCCGACATCGAGAAGATCTACCCGGCCAACAATGGCGCCGAACACGAGAAGTGGGAGAGCGCTCCGGCGCTCGGAGAACTCGCGGGTGTTCCGCGACGGCGCAAGGGCGTCGGCGTGAAGCTCGTCGACGGCAAGCTCGCCCAGGCGTGGGCCCGCGACGTCGAACGATTCCGGCAGGAACTCACCGAGGCGCACCTCGCGGTGCAACTCGGTGTGTCCCCGCGGGGGCCGAGCAGCTAACCCAGCCCCCGACCACTCAGTGGTTGTCGATCATCGGCGCGCCCATGAGTTCCTCGGGGATGCCGAATGCGTCGACGAGCGTCGCCGCGTGGGGACGAAGGTCTTGGCAGAGTTCATTGACGCCGCGTCGAATCGCCTTGGCGCGCTCCACGGAGATGTGGCGATGCATCATGAACCAGCCGAGGTCGGCCTCGAGGGCCGAGTAGACGAACAGATCGCACACCTTGCCGAGTACCTCGGCCGCGGCGCGTGAATCGCAGTCGTTGATGGCTTGTACGAACGCCTCCAGCACGATCCGCTCGGTGCGAGCCTGCCCGACCTTGAGCAGATGGTCCTGCGCGTTGTTGAACACCTCGAACGCATCGTTGTCGTCGTTGGTAGCTCGACGCAGACGCTGCGCGCAGGTGCGCACCAGATGGTCCTCGCGGTTGCGGAAGAGTCGAAGCTGAGTACCACGGTTGGTCAGCGCCGACTTCTCGGTGTCTTCGTCCGAACTCTCCAGGAGTGTCTGAACCACTTGTCGCGCAGCGGTTTTCTCGACGACGACGTCGCGCGCCATCGACGCGATGAACCGCACCCAACCGCCTGCCGACAGGCCTTGGACGTCGTCGGCGTAGGCCGAAAGCACTTCCTTGGCGATGAGCTGGGTGAGCACGGTGTTGTCGCCCTCGAACGTGGTGAAGACGTCGATGTCGCCGCGGATGATCGAGATCTGGTTCTCGTCGAGATAGCCTGCGCCGCCGCATGCTTCGCGAGCGACATTGATCGCGTGAGATGCGTGCCATGTCGCGTACGCCTTGAGTCCTGCGGCGTTGGCTTCGAGCTCGCGCTGGCGACCCGCCTTGGAATCGTCGGCAGAGCCGTCGGGCGATTCGGCCGGGGTGTCGGACTGCACCTCGTGAAGTTCTTCGGTGAGCTCGTTCTGTGCGAATGCGATGGCGTACGACTTCGCGATGAGCGGCAGCAGCTTTCGCTGGTGACCGAGATAGTCGAGGATGACGATCTCTTCCTCGTCGCCCGGGGCGTCGAATTGCCTGCGCACCAAGCCATATCGTGTGGCGATCGCCAACGCCTTACGCGACGCGGCTCCGGCGGTGGCCGCAACCGTGATCCGACCGCGGATGAGTGTGCCGAGCATGGTGAAGAAGCGTCGGTTGGGGTTCTCGATCGGCGACGAGTACGTGCCGTCGTCCTCGACGTCGGCATAGCGGTTGAGGAGGTTGTCCTTCGGTATGCGCACCTCGTCGAACATGATGCGTCCGTTGTCGACGCCGGGCAGTCCGCCCTTGTAGCCGCAGTCGCTCGTCGTCACACCGGGAAGGTCGTTGCCGTCGGCGTCGCGGATCGGCACCACAAAGCAGTGCACGCCATAGCTTTCCGGCTCCTGGCCGGGACCGGCAGTGATCAACTGCGCGAAAACCGATGCCATGCGGGCGTGTTCGGCAGCGCCGCCGATGTAATCCTTGCGGGCCGACGGTGTCGGCGAGTGGATCACGAATTCCTTGGTGGCTGCGTCGTACGTCGCGGTCGTCTCGAGTTCCTGCACGTTGGAACCGTGCCCGGTCTCGGTCATGGCGAAGCAGCCGAGGAGGTCGAGGCTGATGGTGTCGGCGACGTACTTCTCGTGATGCCTTGCGGTGCCGAGGTTTTCGACGGCGCCGCCGAACAGTCCCCACTGCACTCCCGCCTTGACCATCAGGGACAGGTCGGCGTAGCCGAGCATCTCGATCGCGGTGATCGACGCCCCGACGTCGCCTGTGCCGCCGTGGTCGGCGCCGAATCCGGCAGCCGCGAATCCTTCGTCGGACAGTTCGCGCATCTCCTCGAGGATGCGCGCACGCGCCTGTTCGAGAGTTCGCGACGGATCGGGAAGCAGGTCGGCGCGGTTAGCGCGTCGTCGAACTTCATCTCGGGTGGCTCGCCAGCGTCCGTCGAGTACGTAGCGCAGGTTGTCGACGAGCAGACCGCGTTCGGCTTCGGACAGTTCGCTGGTGTCGGCGACTGCCGTGTCGATGCTGGGGTCGTCGTCGGTTGCTGGCGTCGAGGGACTCTCGGTTGGGGTCGACATGAGCTCTACGTTACGGATCGATTCCGACCGTGGGGGTCGATACCCGCGAGGACAGGCTTATGACGCGCGATGAACACCGACGGCCCGGTGCTTTCCGCCTGCGAAACCGTCGACGGCAGCATGTTTGCCCGGCGCCGCGTGAGCGCTCGAATGCTGGCCGAACGGCAACAGCGGGGCGACCGCGTCGGACACCTGCTTGCTGACATCGGCGACCTGCGTCCGGAGCGTCGAGAACGGGTCTGTCGGGGCCGGACGCGTTGCCGGCTTGGCGTGAGCAACCTGTGGCGCGGCGGAGTTCGGTGCCGTCGAGGGAGCCACGCGCTCGTCGTAGCCCTGGGTGGCACGCGTGCTGCTCATCGTGACCTGGCTGCGTACCTCGACACGAGGTTGACTCGACGCCGACTTTGGCTGCGCGCCAAACGATTCCGCGATTTGATCGAGGAAATCCTGTCCGGACTCCAGCGTGACCCCGAATGCCTTCTGCAGGCCCTCGATGTTGATCGCGATGTTCTCGTTGATCTGCTTGCCGACCGCGTCCATGTTCTTGTAGAACTCCGCGGTGCTCTCGCGCAGAGCCTCCGGTGTGGTCGCGGCGCGGGCGTCGGCGAGCAATTGCTGCTGGACCTTCGGGTCCTGCCCATTGCGCACCTCGATGTAGTCGAGGCGTGACTTCTCGTCGTAGTCGGGTCGGTTGTACACCCAGTTGTGCTCGGTCTGTGGTTGCCCGAAATCGAAGAACGAGTAGTAGTTGCCGAACAGATACTGTTTCGGCAGCGAATCCGGCGCGCCCTTGATCCCGCCGAGCTGGCAGGGGAGGCAGTACGTGCCCTCGACGTTGGGGTTCAGACCGATCCACGACGCCTTGCCCAGGCGATTGAGTGCCTTGAGCCACTGGTCGGCGGTGGGCGCGGGTCGATAGCCGGTCGGGTCCTGCGTCAGCGTTTCCCAGATTGCCTTCTGCGGTCCCCACGGGTCGAGCTTGTAGTACTTGCCGGACCAATCCGGCTGGATCTCGACAACCTTGCCCTCGGGAGTGGTGTAGGTCTCGTGGTTGGGATCGATGGTGTTGCGGATCTCCGGGAAGCGATAACCCAACACCAACTGCCAGGTGGGCACCTGCCCGTACTGGTCGAAGTAGAAGACGTCCGAACACGGACCGGGGATGCCGGTGCAGTTCTCCGTCATGGGCGCGTTGGCGGCCATGGTGATCCACCACTGTTCGAAATTCGCCTGTGCGACAAGCGGAATCGGCACCATCATCAGGGTGGTGCCTTCGAGCTTCTGCTTGTCCTGCTGGTCGAACCCGATGACGTTGGTCGGGATGTAGAGCCACCAGTTACTGGAATTCTCGAGCGCTTCACTCGTCTTGTTCATGCCCTCGTACTCGACGGCAGGCATGTTGGCGATCGTCTGAAGGAGGTTCGTCGGAATGTTCGCCACGGAGTTCCCGGCGAGCCGCACGCCGTTGTCGGCGGTCACAGTCGGCACCTGAACGTCGGGGGGAGTGGGCGTATGCGACGCCAACGCCGAGACGACGCCGACTCCGACAAGTGCAGCCCCCAACGCGGTGACCGGTCGCGACCCGCCGGTCCGTCGAGACATGCTTGTGGCGTCGACGTCGGTTTTCATCAGATGCGTCCCCCCATGGAACTCCGTCTGGCTTTGAGTAGCGATTGACTGTTGTCGTGTTGTGCCCTGCCTGGCGTGAGCATCCGCGACGTTGCGACCCCCGATGCCACCTCCTTCCGGGGGTGGCGTGCACACGAGTGTGGTCCATATCGTAGGAGCACGTCAACGTCGCGGGCCTCACCCCGCGTGTCATCGATGCCAAGCAGGGAGAACACTGTGTCGTCACAGACAACCGATGTCGCTGTCACCGCGCAACTCGACGCCGAATTCGGGCGCATCGACTCCGGGACCGCCAATCGCTCGGAAATGACGCCCCTTCGCTTCCTGCAGCGCTCGGTCGAGGTGTTCGGCGATCGCACCGCCATCCGTTACGGGGCGCGTTCGGCGACCTACTCGGAGTTCGGCGACGAGGTGCAGCGCCTTGCCCGGGTCCTCGAGTCGACGATCAGGCCAGGTGAGCGGATCGCCTACCTGGCACCCAACGTGCCCGAGTTGCTCGTCGCGCACTTCGCGGTGCCGCTCGCAGGCGGAGTTCTCGTCGCACTCAACTCACGCCTTGCAGGCCCCGAACTCGTCTACATCCTCAATCACGCCGGCGTCACCACACTGTTCTTCGACGCCGAGTTCCGACACACCGTCGCTTCCATCGCCGACGAAGTTCCTGACGTGACGTCGTACGTCGAGATCACCGACCTCGAGTTCGGTCCAACGCCGAGCGACGTCGAATCGTCGGGCATCAGTGGACTTCGCTCGTACGCTGACTTTCTCGCAGGCGCCGAGGAGCTTGATTCGACGCCGCTCCCGTGGACTGTCGACGACGAAGACCGTGTCATCAGCATCAACTACACGTCGGGGACGACGGGCAAGCCCAAGGGTGTGATGTACACGCATCGGGGCGCCTACCTCAACTCGCTGGGCGAAATGCACCACAACCAATTCACCGGCAGCACAAGGTATTTGTGGACGCTCCCCATGTTCCACTGCAACGGCTGGTGCACGCCCTGGGCGGTCACCGCTGCGTCGGCGATGCACGTGTGTCTACGTCTGGTGCGCGCAGACGCGGTGTGGGACGCCATCGATGACCTCGGAGTCACGAATCTGTGCGGTGCGCCAACGGTTCTCATCACGATCGCCGGATCGCCACGCGCGCATCGCCTCGACGCGCCGCTCCGGATCACCACGGCGGGCGCACCGCCGTCTCCGACGGTGATCGCAGCGCTTGCGGCGCTCGACATCGGTGTCGTCCACGTATACGGCCTCACCGAAAGCTATGGCCCGTACACGATCTGCGAGTACCAGGAAGCCTGGGACGATCTCGACCCCGCCGACAGGGCCGCGAAACTATCGCTGCAGGGTGTCGGAATGGTTCAGGCAGAACCCGCGCGTGTCGTCGAGCGCGGCGTCGTGCCACTTGTCGACGTGCCCGCCGACGGCTCGACGATCGGTGAGATCGTGTTGCGCGGCAACAACATCATGGCCGGGTACTTCAAAGATCCCGACGCGACTCGACAAGCGTTCGAGGGTGGATGGTTTCACACCGGCGACCTCGGCGTCATGCACCCGGACGGCTACATTCAGCTCCGCGATCGAGCCAAGGACATCATCATCTCGGGCGGCGAGAACATCTCGACGATCGAGGTCGAACAAGCGCTCGTCAGCCACGACGCGGTGCTCGACGTCGCGGTCGTCGGTGTCCCCGACGAGAAGTGGGGCGAACGGGCGAGGGCGTATGTGCTCCTGAAAGAGGGGCGGTCGCTGAGCTCCGACGAGTTGATCGAGTATGCACGAACTCTGTTGGCGGGCTACAAGATTCCACGCGACATCATCTTCGCCGACGAGTTGCCGCGCACGTCGACAGGCAAGGTGCTCAAGTTCGAGCTACGCAAGAACGCCGCGAATTGACCTGCGCCGCCGATCACATCGCGTAGCGCGCGAGCAGGTCGGCGCCGACGGCAGGCGGTACGAGTTCTTCGGGGAAGACCATGGCGGGTGTCGCGAACTGGCGGGTCCTCACCACGAACATGGTCCCGAGGTGTGCGACTCCGGTGATTGCCGACGCGTGCACAGAGTTCGTCGTCGGGCCCGCCGTCAGGGTGAGGCGATCGAACGAGAACTCACTCGACATCGGCGTGCCCGCAGGAGCGAATCTCGCCCACACGGCGATGATCCGACGGTAGGCAAAGAACGGCAGCGCGAGCGTGAGCACGAGGAGTGCGCAGCCATAGATCAGTACCGAGGACGACGAGTCGTCGCTTGCCGCCATGAACGCACCGAAGACGACGAGCAGAACGCCGAACCCGCCGAAGACAGCAGCCTGGACGACGAGCTGACGGCGCAGACCGAGCAACAGGGATTTCGCCGCCCGCGACGACATGTCGGGTCCTGCGATCATCTGGCTGCGCACCACACCCGGGGGTGGAGGCGGCGTCGTCGCGTCGAAGCGGGGGATTGACGGCAAAGTGTCGGGTCCTTGCGACGACGGAACGGTCACGCGATCTCCTCTGACTGGCGAGTGGTCGTCGAAAATGTAGCCGAGAACACCCGGGTCGACGCCGTCGTCGGCCCGGGTGTCGTTCGGCTGACCAAGCGCGAGGTTCTCCGCCGACCATCGGACAATCGGTGTTCCTTTCGCACACGTCGGACGGCCGCGTGTTGGCACAACGGGATGGCCACCAGCGATACTGAATCCATGGCACCGAGTGACACAGCGGGCGGATCGGTCGATCTCCGAACCCAGGTCGTCGCGGCGTCGATCCGTCTGTTCAGCGAAAACGGCTACGAGTCGACGACGGTCGATCAGATCGCGGCCGCCGCGGGCGTGTCGCGCCGAACCCTGTTTCGACAGTTCCGGTCGAAAGAGGACATGATCTTCGCCGACCATGAGGAACTGCTGACCGACGTGGCCGCGCAACTCGCCGACAGCGACGACGTCGACCCGCCGACTGCGGTGTGCGCAGCAGCCGAGCTGGTGTTCACGCACTTTCACAACACCCGTGACCTGGCGGTTCGACGCATGGACGTCGTATCTAAGGTGCCGACTCTGCGCGAGCGCGAGTTGGTTACGACGTATCGGTACCAGCGGGTTTTCGAGGAGTATCTGCGCAGTCGGCTACCCGACGAGTCGCCGGTCGACATCGTCGCGTTCGCCGCAGCGATCACCTCGGCGCACAACTACCTGCTGCGGTCGATGATCCGCGGCGACGCGGACGCGACGCTCGGTCGGTTGCGTCGAGACCTCGAACGGATTCGGATGGCCCTCGGTGCCAGCGGACGACCCGAGGTAGCTGTGATCACCTTCCCCGCAGGCGCGTCGGCACTCGAAATCTCGCGGGCGGTCAGCGAAAAGATCGGCTCGACGATCCCCGACTCCGGCACCTGACACTCTCCGATCGCCTGATCGGATGAATACGAGCGGGTCGCGAGTGATTCAAGCGCGAAATGGTCGCTGAAGTGCCATGATGTGGTCCGTGGTCGGCGTTGCCTGCCATGTGCTGTAGGTGGCGCGGCACCCGGGGGAGCAGTTTCGAGGAGTCTCCGTGAGTGTTCAGACTCAGCGGTACTCGCACGCGCTGCGTCGGGCGTGGATGGCGCCCGACGGTTACGACGCCGTGGTTGCGTCGATCAAATCCAGCGGGATGGGCGCACTTGTGCGCGGCTGCGTCGGCATGAGCGTTGTGCTCGTGGCGATCGGCGCAATGCTGTTGCTCGCGGTCGATGGTGGACCTGACACCACCATCGCACGAGCGGTCCTCGTCGCCGACAACGTGATTGCCCTGATCATCGGGATCAGTTGGCTGATCGCTCCGTCCTGGCCGTCGCGTCGGGGCTCTCTCATTCGCGTCTACGCGATGTGCATGTTGTACGGACTCTCGCTGTTCGTGATCGGGATGCCGCTCGTCGGGTTGGTCGGCTCATGTGCGTATGCGGCACTGGCCGCGTATGTCTCGCTTTTCCACAGTGTCCGACATCTGGCGGTGATCCTGGTTGTCGCGGGCGTGTTCATCTCCGTGCTGTATGCGCTGGTTGTCGTCGATCATCACGCGATGCTCGGTCTATTCATCTGCATGATCGCGGCGGTCACGATCGTCACCGTTCCGTTCGGCCAGCAGGTGGCGGTACTCGTCTTGCGCGACGACGCCGCCGAGTCCGACCATGACCCGCTCACCCGCGCGCTCAATCGGCGGGGTCTCGAGCGCCGATTCGACCTGCTCATTCGCGATCTCTCCACCGAAGTCGAACGCCGCGCGATCTTCATCGCCATCGACCTGGACAACTTCAAACGCATCAACGACACGTTCGGCCACGGCACCGGAGACAGAATTCTCTGCGACGTCGTACGTGCGATCGGGGACGTCGTCTCGCCGCGTGCCCTGGTGGCTCGGACCGGCGGGGAGGAATTCGCCGTCGTGTGTCCGCAGCCTTCGCTCACACGAGTGGAGCAGATCGGCGATCTGATACGGCAAGCGATCGCACAGTCGTCGCCGCAGTACGACGTGCGCGCGAGCGTCGGGCTGTGTCTGGTGACGCTCTGGCCGACATCGACGGTGTCGTCGAGCGCCGACGTGCTCTGCGCTGCGCTCAGCTCGTCGGATGCGGCGATGTACCGCGCGAAGCGCGCGGGCGGTGATCGCGTCGAATGGACGTAAGGGTGGCACCGAGTGTCGACAATGGGCTTGGAGGGCGAGTAATATGACACTCAGTGTCGCGTTCATGGGAACGCATCATCATCCTAAAATCATGTCATCGTTGACTGAATGAGGAGGCTCTCATGGGGTATGCCAACCCCGATTTCGATCTATTCCAGCTGCCAGAAGAGCATCTCGCGCTCCGCGAGGCGATTCGAGCACTCGCGCTCAAGGAAATTGAGCCGCACGCGGCAGACGTAGACGAGCGTTCACGATTCCCCGAAGAAGCGCTGAAGGCGCTGACGACCTCGGGGTTCAACGCGATCCACGTACCTGAGCAGTACGGGGGCCAGGGTGCAGACTCGGTGGCCGCATGCATCGTGATCGAAGAGGTGGCCCGAGTGGACGCTTCTGCTTCGCTGATCCCGGCGGTGAACAAGCTCGGCACGATGGGCCTGATCCTCAACGGATCGGAAGAGCTCAAGCAGCAGGTCCTGCCTTCCATTGCCTCCGGCGAAGCCATGGCGTCGTACGCCCTGTCGGAGCGTGAGGCCGGTTCTGACGCAGCGGCGATGAAGACGCGTGCGCGCAAGGACGGCGACAACTGGGTCATCAACGGCACCAAGTGTTGGATCACCAATGGCGGCAAGTCCACCTGGTACACCGTCATGGCGGTCACTGACCCCGACATGGGTGCTCACGGAATCTCGGCGTTCATGGTGCACAAGGACGATCCGGGTTTCACGGTCGGGCCGCTTGAAAAGAAGCTGGGCATCAAGGGTTCGCCCACCGCGGAGCTGTACTTCGAAGACTGCACCATCCCCGCCGACCGCATCATCGGCGAGCCCGGTACCGGCTTCAAGACGGCACTCGAGACCCTCGACCACACCCGCCCGACGATCGGCGCGCAAGCCGTGGGTATCGCACAGGGTGCCCTCGACCAGGCCATCGAATACACAAAGCAGCGTCGCCAGTTCGACCGCCCGATCAGCACGTTCCAGGGCGTCGAGTTCATGATCGCCGACATGGCGATGAACATCATGGCAGCGCGCCTGATGGTCTACACCTCGGCCGCTCGCGCAGAGCGCGGCGAGAAGAACCTCGGCTTCATCAGCTCGGCATCGAAGTGCTTTGCCTCCGATGTCGCGATGCAGGTCACCACCGACGCCGTGCAGCTGTTCGGCGGCGCGGGCTACACGCGCGACTTCCCGGTCGAGCGCATGATGCGCGACGCCAAGATCACGCAGATCTACGAGGGCACCAACCAGATCCAGCGCGTCGTGATGAGCCGCGCGCTGCTGCGCTGACCTCCAATCTCGTTCGGCTACAACAGAATCAACGACGACGCCCCGCTCGGTTCGTGAGCGGGGCGTCGTCGTATCAGTGTCGTCAGCCTGCGTAGGCCGGTTGGAACAGCAGGTTGGCGCGCTGTGCCTTGGCGGCGTCGCGGAAGTTCTTCATCGCGCGCGGCATGTGGAAGTTATTGGTGACGACCACCGCTCCGGTGGCGCCCAGCGACTTGAGCATGCGGACAGTGAACTCGGCGTTCTGGACTGTCGAGGTCGACGCCGACTCGTTCACCATCTGCCACATCGGGACCCCGCGATGGATCAGGCCGATGTTCATGAACTGCGCTTCGGACACAGGCAGCCACCAGGTGTCGCCGCCGGACACGATCACACGGTTGAAGGGATGGGTGCGCGCAAGCCGGGCACCGACATTCATGCGCTGCTGCAGGATCGCGGGCGGCTGCCCCAACACCCCCTGCTTTGCGCCGAGCACCACGATGTATCGAGTCGGCGGACTCTGCCACAGGAACACACTGTTGGCGCTCAACAGGTCTGAGCTGCCGAGATCTACGCTGCCCGCGTTGATGTCGGCGTGGGCAGGAGCAGCGGCGACCGCGCCGCCCGCGAGAGCTGTCGTCAGGGCCAGCAGCACCGCGGCGCTACGCAGTCGGAGATCTGTTCGTAGACGCATGCGGCCATCCTACGGAGAAGGTTGTACGCGCTAAAGGCCACAAGGATCACTTCAGCAACAATTCTCACGAATGTAACGTTGCGATTGGGCGTGTCGACTGCGCGTTGCGTAGTGCCGAGTGGGCGCTCGGGAGCGTCGAGTGGGCGTCTCGTAGTGCCGAGTGGGCGCTTGAGATTGCCGAGTGGGCGTCCCGTAGTGCCGAGTGGGCGCTCGAGAGTGTCGACTGGGCGCTTGAGAGTGCCGAGTGGGCGTTGCGTCGTGCCGAGTAGGCGTAGCCAGGGGGCGTCGACTTGGACGCGCCAGAAATCGGATGGATCTAATCGCACTATCTCTGCGTCCAAGCACCATGACTCCATTTGATGCATCACCCGTAGATTCGCCTGAGGTCGTGAAGCGCAGGGCAACGCTCAGCGTCACCGGTATCAGCGCCAGCGAGTTCGACTCGACGTTCCGTCGACTTCGTGGCAGCGGCTACATACTCAAGTCGACGCTCATGACGGCTCGACAACGAATCGTCGCCGTTGCGCAGCAGGCTCAGGGCGACGTCGTGGTCGCTGGCATGGCAGCACTGATCATGCACGGAAGTGTTTGGTACGACGAGGATTTCACCATCGAGCTGATCCGCGGCACGAGCTGCTCCGGCCGACCCGCGAAGGGATCCGTCACTCATCGCCTCGACCTCGACCCTGCAGACATCGTGACCATCGACGGAATCAAGGTCACGAGCGCGATCAGGACGGCCTTCGACATCGGCCGCATTCGGTTCGCGTCACGCGCGCTCGGATACCTCGACGCCCTGGCACGCGCTACCGACCTCGACGTCGCCGCGCTGGAAAAGTACACAGCTACGCAGAAGGGTAGGCGCAACGTGGTGCAACTGCGGCGACTGATACCGCTGATCGACAGCCGAATCGAGTCGCCCACCGAGGCATGGCTGCTCTTGACCATTCTGGAGGGCGGACTACCGGCGCCCGACCTCCAGATCGAGGTTCGCGACGGAACAGGGGAGATCTACGCGCGCATCGACATGGGATACGAGGCACTCAAGATCGGCATCGAGTACGACGGCGAGTACCACACCAGGCCTGGTCAGCAGGTTCGCGACGCCGAACGTCGCGCACGGCTGCACGACGACGGATGGCTGATGATCTACGTCGACAAGGCCAAGCTCCGCGACAACCCGTACGCCGTCCTAGCCGAGATCCGACAGGCGCTTCACCGGCGAGGTGCGTATTTCGACTAGACCGGAGCGCCCAGTCGGCACGACGAGGCGCCCGGTCGACGCTCTCGAGCGCCCAGTCAACGGTCTGGAGCGCCCAGTCGACGCTCTGGGGCGCCCAGTCGACGCTCTGGGGCGCCCAGTCGGCACGACGAGCCGCCCAGTCGACCTCAGAGCGCGACGTACTTCGTGGTCAGGTACTCGTCGATGCCCTCGGAGCCGCCCTCGCGGCCGATGCCCGACTGCTTCACGCCGCCGAAGGGTGCTGCGACGTCGGAGATCACGCCGCGGTTGACCCCGACCATCCCGACGTCGAGCTTCGACGCGACGCGCATGCTGCGGTCGAGGTCGCGGGTGAAGAAGTAGCCGGCGAGGCCGTACACGGTGGAGTTGGCTGCGGCGATCGCCTCGTCCTCGGAGTCGAAGGTGCTGATCACCGCGACGGGGCCGAAGATCTCGTCGCGGGTGACGGGCGCGTACGCGTCGACCTGATCAATCACCGTCGCGGGGTAGAAGTACCCCTTCCCCTCGGGAGCCTTGCCGCCAAGGCGAACCCGACCACCATGTGCGACAGCACTTTCCACCGCTGCGGCGACCTTGTCGCGCTGCGCTGCGGTGACGAGCGGTCCGAGCGTCACGCCCTCCTCGTAGCCGGGTCCGAGTCGTACCGCCGACATCTTCTCGATCAACTTGTCGGTGAACTCCTCTGCAACCCCGGACTGGACCAGGAAGCGGTTCGCCGCGGTGCATGCCTCGCCGCCGTTGCGCATCTTCGCGAGAAACGCGCCTTCGACAGCCTTGTCGATGTCGGCGTCGTCGAATACGACGAACGGTGCGTTGCCGCCTAGTTCCATCGATGTCCGCTGCACCCGCTCTGCGGCCTGTGCCATCAGATTTCGACCCACCGGCGTCGAACCGGTGAAGCTGATCTTACGGATCCGGTCGTCGCTGATGATGGCCGACGCGACGCCGCGCGCGTCAGTGGTCGGCAGCACCGACAACACGCCCGCAGGCAGTCCTGCTTCGGCGAAGATCTCGGCCAGTGCCAGCATGGTCAAAGGTGTCTCGTGTGCTGGCTTGACCAGCATGACATTGCCGGCAGCCAATGCCGGGCCGATTTTGCGCGTGCCCATCGCCAGCGGGAAGTTCCACGGCGTGATCGCGAGCGACGGTCCAATAGGACCGTGGCTCACCAGGATTCGACCGGTGCCCGCCGGTGACTGCGTGCAGCGACCGTCGATCCGGACAGCCTCTTCGGCGAACCAGCGCAGAAACTCGTTGCCGTACTTGGTCTCCGAAAGGCTATCCGGCAGTGCGCGACCCAGTTCGAGCGTCATGAGCATGGCAAGGCTGTCGGCCCGGTCGGCGACCAATTCGAAAGCGCTACGCAGGATCTCGCCACGCTCGCGTGCAGGCGTCGCCGCCCATGAATCCGCGACGGCGACAGCGCGGTCGAGTGCGTGCACGGCGTCGTCGACGCTGGCGTCGGCAACCGCGGTCAGCGTCTCCTCGGTGGCCGGGTTGATGACGTCGAATGTCTTGCCGCCCTTGGCCTCGACCTCCTTGCCGTCGATCCAGAGGCCGGTAGGTATTCCGTCGAGTACGGCCTGCGGGTCAAGCACCTGGGTGCTGGTCATGCGAGTTCCCTTCGTGATGGCAGTGAGTCGGGGGCGACGCCTCGACGTCGAGAGAGGGGTTGCGATCGAAGAAGCCGAATGGCTTGAGCCAGAACGACACCGTGTCGGCCGGCATCACCGGCCAGTCCTCTGGACGGGTGATGTGATGGATTCCGAACGTGTACCACAGCACGACGTCGGTGTTCTCGATCGGTCGATTTGCCTTGGTCCACTCGCCGAGTCCGGTGTCGCGCTCGGACTGATTGACGAATTCGCCTGCGGGCCAACGCTCGTCGGGATGGTTCGGGGTCACCCAGAGCGAGTGTCCCATGACGGTTGCACGCTGGAAGATCGGCGACGCGGGGTCGAACATCGCCGGGAACGCGCCTGTCGGAACCAGCTTGTACGCGGGATTCAGGCCCAACGCTGTTGTCTTGTTGGGATTGGCGATCTTCCACGATTTCTGCGTCGCGAAGTTGGGGTCCTGCATGCCTTCCGACTCGGTCAGCAGCGGCGTGTTCCGTTGCACCAGGCCGAGACCGAGCGGATTGTCGGGGCCCATCGGCTCGACGAGAGTCTCGCTGGCGTAGACCGTGTTGTCGGACCCGTCGATGTCGAGATCCATTCGCGCAACGAGGAAATGCTGGTGGAACGGAGCGTACGTGCGGTTATCGACCGTCGTGCCGTGCGGATTCGACGTCAGGCCCGGCGGCATTGGTGTGGTCACCATGATGCCGGTGGCGCGTACCTCGCACTCGATGTTGCCGTCTTGATAGAAGCGCCAGTAGACGAGGTACTCGTAATTGGCAACTGTGACATGGAAACTCACCGTCAACCGACGCATACGACGCACCTCTGCGCCCGCGTCGTGATCGACGTGCTTCCACAGCACGGCGTTGTCTTCCTCGTGTATGCAGATCGCGTTCGTGATGGTGTACGGCTCGCCCGCACTGTTGTGCAGTGTGGCGTCGAGGTATCGGATCTCGCCGAGGCAGTCACAACCCAGCTCGAGCGACGTCGTCATGAAGCCGAGGCCCCACTCGCCGATGTCGAAAGCCGTACGGCGGTAATGGTCTTCGCTCGGATCGCGGTAGGGGACGACCATCTCGGCGAAGGAGAGACGATGCGCGATCTTGCGCACGTTCCCGCCGTCGTCGTAGGTGACGGTGTGCAGGGTCATGCCCTCGCGATAGTTGAAACCCACACGCAGCGACCACTTCTGCCACGTGAGCTGATTGCCGTCGAGCGTGAACGACGGCCCGTCGGGCTGGGTGATCTCCAGTGGCTTGAGCTCGGGCCGGTTGAAGGTGTCCCGAATGCGTTGTGGGATATGGCGCGGAACGTACTCGCCCATCACTTCCGGCTGGTCGAATCCGCCGGTGTCCTCGATGCGTAGCAGTTCCATCGTGTTCACGTCGATCACACAGTGCAGCCCCGACACCGGGTTCGCATACGGGTTGGAGCCCTCACTGTTGCGCACCCAGGTGTCCGACCAGCCGAGGCGTCGACCGCGGTACTCGTCGGGGATGACCGCGCCACCATAGGTCCACGTATCCATGAAAACGCCGTCCAGATCGGTGATCCCGCGTCGAGCCAGCGCCGCCTGGACGTCGGGGTGCGCGCGCAGGACGCGGTCGCATTCCTCGAACTCGTCGACGGTGAAGTTCGCCTGGACGTCGGGAATCAGCTCGAACGAGTCGACGCTGCCACCCGAGATCGACACGAACGACTTGTACGTCGTGTTCTCTCCTGTGTTGAAGCAGACGACCACCGCTCGACGCGGCGGAAGCGTGCCGTCGGCGTCGAATGCGGCGAGTTCGGTCTTGGTCGGCTCCGCGAGTTCGATTGACGCATAGCGCCAACCGTCGCCGACGCCCTGCTCGCTACCGAGTAGGGCTGTGACGGAACGGAATTCGTCGGCGGTCAGCGGATCGAGGGGATGCGGTTGGTCCAGGGGATGCGGGGACACGACTCTCCTTAGTGATCTGGCAACGAACTAGCAGGTCAGGCGTTGTCCTTGAGTGCCTGGCACAGCACCGCCAGGCCATCGCGCAGCAGGTCGTCGCCGATGACCAGCGGTGGCAACAGACGTAGCACGTTGCCGTAGGTGCCGCAGGTCAACGCGACGACGCCCTGGGCGAGCGCCGCTTTGGCCACCGCGGCGGTGAGGTCGGGATTGGGTTCGCGAGTCGCGGTTCCGTCTTCAGCGGGCGTCACCAGTTCGACGGCCATCATCGCGCCGCGACCGCGGATGTCGCCGATCACGGGCAGGCCCGCACCGTCGAGTTCGTCCTTGGTGGCCGAGAGTGCTTCGGTGATGATGGTCTCGATGTGTCGCGCACGGCCGCACAGGTCGAGCGATTCCATCTGGTCGATGGCTGCCAGCGCCGCAGCGCACGCAACGGGGTTGCCGCCGTAGGTGCCGCCGAGTCCGCCGCCGTGCACCGTGTCCATGATGTCGGCGCGTCCGGTCACCGCAGACAGGGGCATTCCGCCTGCGATGCCCTTGGCCATCGTGATGAGGTCGGGCGTGACGCCCTCCTGCTCACACGCGAACCACGTTCCGGTACGGGCGAATCCGGCTTGCACCTCGTCGGCGATGAACAGCACGCGGTGCATCGTGCACCACTCGGCAAGCGTCGAGAGGAATCCCGGTGCCGGAACGATGAATCCGCCCTCGCCCTGGATCGGTTCGATGACGATCGCGGCGGTGGTCTCCGCGCCGACCTGCTTCTCGATCATCGAGATCGCGCGCTTGGCCGCAGCCACACCGTCGCTGCCGAGTTCGTCGCGGTACGGATAGCTCATCGGCATCCGGTACACCTCGGGCGCGAACGGACCGAAGTTGCGCTTGTACGGCATGCTCTTGGCCGTCATCGCCATCGTCAGGTTGGTGCGCCCGTGGTAGGCGTGATCGAAGGCGATGACAGCGTTGCGTCGTGTCGAGAGGCGGGCAATCTTCACCGCGTTCTCGACGGCCTCGGCGCCCGAGTTGAACAGCACGGTGCGCTTCTCGAAGTCGCCCGGGGTGATCTCGTTGAGCTTCTCGGCGACGGCCACGTAGCCCTCATACGGCGTCACCATGAAGCAGGTGTGCGTGAAGTGCGCTGCCTGCTCGGCGACGGCCGCCGCGACGGCCGAGTTGCTCGCGCCGACGGATGTGACGGCGATGCCGGAGCCGAGGTCGATCAGAGAGTTGCCGTCGACGTCGACGATCACTCCGCCGTCGGCGTCGGCCGCGAAGACGGGAACGCTGGAGCCGACGCCCGCGGCGACGGCACCCAGTCGGCGCTGCCCGATCTCCATCGAGCGTGGGCCGGGCAGTTCGCTGACCAGCTTCCGCTCCTGGGGCAGCCGGTAGACAATGTCGGTTGCTGTGGTCATGGACACCAGTGTTCGCCTGCCACCCCCACCTGCGGACCTGACAAGTTGTACAGCCTTTCGGCGTCGCACTGCCACAATGTCCAGTCGGCGGTTACGGTGGGTGGGTGACCACCGTTCGATGGCTGATGGCCCAGCGTCGACTCGAACTCTCGCTGCGCGCCGGGGCCGAGGGCCTCGACCGCGACCTCGACTGCGCGGTGAGCTCCGAACTCGTGAGCACCGCCGACTGGTTGCAGGGCGGCGAGGTGCTGTTGACCACCGGCATGCGACTGAACGCCGACGACGCTGCCGCGCAGCGCGAGTTCGTACGCAGCCTCAACGCCGTCGGTGCCGCCGCGATCGGGTTCGGTGTCGGTCTCGGATTCGACGAGGTGCCCGACGGCCTGCTCGCGGCCGCCGACGAGTTCGGTCTCCCGCTGTTCGAGGTTCCGCTCGCGATACCGTTCTCGGCCATCACGCGGGCAGTCCTCGATCAGATCGCCGCGCAGCGGTCGGCGCGGCTGGTGTCCGCGACGCGTGCGCAACCTCGCATGACAAGGGCGGCAACGGTATCGGGGTCGAAGGGACTCGTACGGGAGCTCGCCGATGCGGTTGGCCAGCGGGTGATCCTGCTCGACGCCGGGCACTCCCCGGTTGCCGAAGCTCCCGGACAGGCGAATTCCGTTGAACTCGAGCAGCTTCGCGCGATAGTGATGCGCGACCCCGCATCCGCGGGCGCCGTCCGCGTGACTGACGACTCGGTACTCACCGTCGCGCGAGTCGGTTCGGGGGCAACGACCTTCGGACATCTCGGCGTCATCGGTTCGAGCCCACTCGACGACGTCGGCCGCATGCTGATCGGCCACGCCGTCTCGCTGCTCGTCATCGAATATGCCAAGCCGCAAGAGGTTCGACGCGACGTCGGCGAACTGCAGGGTGAAGTGCTCGCGCTCGCCATGGACCGCCACGTCGGGGAGCGATCGCGCGAGATGCTGCTTCGGGCAGCCGATCCCGAGGGTCGGGTACGCGCGGTGGTGTTCCGTTTCGAGAGTGTCGACGATGCACAACACGGCGCTCGACGCCTCGCCGTCGAGTTCGAGCGCCGGTGGCGGCCGGTGTTCGTGCACCGTCGCGGCAACGAACTCGTCGGCCTGATCCGCGGCGACGATCACATCCAATTCGCCACCGGTCTACTCGGAATACTCAGTGCGACAGGCACAGTCCGCGGCGGGCTGGGGCCCGCGGTTCCGGTCGACGACGTCGCAGACTCGGTACGACAGGCCCGCCTCTCGTGTCGTTCGGCAGCTGCGGGTCAGCTCCTCGACCTCTACGACCTACGCTCACTTCTCGCCAGCGACACCGTGCGAGAGGTGTTGCGCGACAGCTACACCGAGCGCATCGCCCCGCTCGTCGCATACGACGCCGCGAACGCCGGACATCTCCAACAGAGCCTGCTGGCCTACCTTGAGGCCAACGGCAACTGGGGTGCCGCGGCGAGTGCGCTCGGCGTGCACCGACATACATTGCGCGGCCGTATCGAGCGGGTCGAGGACATGCTCGCCGTCGACCTTTCCGACGCCCGCACTCGCGCCGAACTGCTGCTGACACTGCTGAGCGAGAGCGCGTGAACTCCCGCCGCCCTTGGCTTCTCGTGGTCGTCGCGACGCTGCTGTTGGCGACGGCGTGCACCGACGGCGGCTCGAATTCGGCGGAGAGTTCCGGGACGACCGCGAGTGCGGGGACGTCCGACGGCGCGGGAACAACCGGTAGCAGCGGAACAACCGTCAGCGCCGCGTATGTCAACCTCGGCGACAGCTACAGTGCGGGAACGGGGGTGCGTCCGCTCGTCGAGGATTCGCCGCTGCAGTGCCAACGGTCGTCGTCGAACTATGCCCACGTGCTTGCGCAGCGACGGGGGCTTGCACTCGACGATGTCAGTTGCGCGGGTGCGACGACGTCGGATTTCTTTGCGGCGCAATACTTCGGTGTCGATCCGCAGCTCGACGCGCTCGGGGAGAGAACGCGGATCGTGACGCTCATGATCGGCGGCAACGACGGCGATATCTTCTCCGGAACCATCGCCGACTGCGGTGAGGTGGCCGCCGACGACCCGACCGGGGCGCCGTGTCGCGTCCGGTATGGCGACAGCTTTGTGCGCAGGGTGCAGTCGAGCACCTATCCGGCACTGGTGAAAGCGCTGAACGCCGTTGCCGACCGCGCCCCGAACGCGCGCGTGGTCGTCGTCGGGTATCCGTGGATTCTGCCCGATACGACCGGCTGCTATCCGACGATGCGCATTGCCGCGGGCGACGTCGCGTACATCCGCGACCTGCAGGCGACGCTCAACCGCGCGGTCGCGCGAGCAGCCACCGAGACCGGCGCGACGTTCGTCGATATGTCGACGGTCTCCGAAGGTCACGACGCCTGCCAACCCGAGGGCGTGCGCTGGATAGAACCGCAAGTGGGGTCGTCGGCCCCGGTGAAGGTGCATCCCAACGTCGACGGCCAGCGCGCCATCGCCGACCAGGTGGGCGCCGCCCTGGGCCGGTGAGCACACCGAAGGCTGGCGGTACACGACCTTTACGTCATCGAACAATCCACAGCCCGCCGCGTATCCACAACATCGCCCATCTCGCCGGCTTCACCACTTATTCGCAGCGATCCGCGCGAGACGCTGTGGTTCGTGACCGGACTCGAGCACAGCGACCAGTGGCGCGGCGTCTTCTCCTGGGCTGAGCTGACCCGCCGCGACTTCAGCCAGGCGCAGGTACGGCGAATGGTCGACGCTGGAGACCTGCGCCTTCTGCGTCGAGGCTGGTACGCCTCCTCGTTCGCGGACCCGACGGTCGTCTCGGCGGTGAGCGCGGGCGGAGTCTGCACCTGTGCCAGCGCACTCGATCTGCACGGCGTGTGGGTTGCCCCGTACGGCGACCTCGTGCACGTGCGCGGTCGAAACGTCGCCGTGCGCGGATCTGCCGGCACACATCACGCGTGTACTCGCTACGGACGGGCGTCACGGGAGGTCTACCCGCTCGACGACGTGGCCACGGCGCTGCAGTACGCGGTCCGTTGCTTCAACGAAGAGGGCATCGTCGCCGCGTGCGATTCCGTGCTGCATCAGGGGCTGCTCGAGTTCACCGACCTACAGGCGTTGTTCTCGTCGATGCCCGTCCGAATCCGGCGACTCCTCGACCGGTGCGTCGACTGCCTCGACTCCGGGGCCGAGTCCATCTTCGGGTTCCGCCTGACCACGCTGGGGATCGCGTTCGAGACTCAGGTGGAGATTCCCGGGATCGGCAGGGTCGACTTCTTGATCGGAAAGAGGCTGATCGTCGAGGTCGACAGCGTCGCCTACCACGACAAATCGTCGGAGCAACGCGAGAAGGACCGGGTCCGAGACGAGACCGCTCACCGTCTCGGCTACATCCCGTGGCGGATCTCGTACAAGCGGCTGATGTTCACGTGGGACGAAGTGGTCGACACGCTTCTCGCGATGATCCGCCGACGCGACCACCTCAAATCGCTGGCCGAGCCGCCCGAGCTGGCGCGCCAGGCGGCCGACTCCGGCGCCGATCACGCCCTCGGCTACTGGGACGATCCCGACTTCACGGGATGCTGAACCCCGCGAGGACCGGGTCCGTACACAACTGTGACGTCAGCGGGGCGCCGAGACAATTATTGTCGTGGCCTCGCGCTGGCGACCGGATTGTGTACGTAGTTTGCGGCCCGCGACCCGGCGAGTTTCTCCAACCCGGCGGCGCGCGATGCAGCCGCTATCCGAGTGCCTGCGCGGCCTGACCAGGGCGAATTGTCGCCGATCGTTGCGGTTTGGAACACTGTAGGCCGTGAGGAGTTCCGCTGAGGTCGCAGCCCGTTCAACTGAATTGTTCCGTCGGGCCCAGGATGCGACGCCCGGTGGGGTCAATTCGCCCGTGCGCGCGTTCTCGGCGGTCGGCGGCACTCCGCGATTCATCGCCTCAGCGCAGGGCTGTCATCTGACGGATGTCGACGGCAACGACTACGTCGACCTCGTCTCCTCCTGGGGGCCGATGATCCTCGGCCACGCGCACCCCGCGGTCGTGGAGGCCGTGCAGAAGACGGCGGCGCACGGACTTTCCTTCGGCGCGCCGACCGAGGGCGAGATCGAACTCGCCGAAGAGATCATCGACCGTGTCGATCCGGTCGAGCGTGTCCGCTTGGTCAACTCCGGCACCGAGGCGACGATGTCGGCGATCCGCCTCGCGCGCGGCGCAACCGGACGCTCGAAGATCATCAAGTTCTCCGGCTGCTACCACGGTCACGTCGACGCGCTGCTCGCCGACGCGGGCTCCGGTATCGCGACGCTCGGCCTGCCGACGACGCCCGGCGTCACGGGTGCGGCGGCACACGACACCATCGTCCTGCCCTACAACAATCTCGACGCCGTGGCCGAAGCGTTCGCCACCTACGGAGACGAGATCGCAGCCGTGATCACCGAGGCCGCGGCCGGCAATATGGGCGCGGTCGCCCCTGTCGACGGTTTCAACGCCGGCCTGCGCGATCTCACCAGGCGCCACGGCGCGCTCTTCATCATCGACGAGGTCATGACGGGTTTCCGTGTCAGCCCCGCAGGCTGGTACGGCCTCGAAGGCGTCGCTGCCGACCTCTACACCTTCGGCAAGGTGATGAGCGGCGGACTGCCCGCTGCGGCGTTCGGCGGTCGCACCGACATCATGGAGAACCTCGCACCCACCGGGCCCGTCTATCAGGCGGGCACGCTCAGCGGTAACCCTGTCGCCGTCGCCGCAGGACTCGCGACGCTCCGCCACGCCGACGCCGACGTCTACACCGCACTCGACGCCAACGCCAACAAGCTGGCCGCGCTGTTCGCCGAGGCGCTCACCGACGCGGGCGTCGGCCACCGGGTGCAGATGGCGGGCAACCTGCTCAGTGTGTTCTTCACCTCCGACACCTCGACGCCGATCACCGACTACGCCGCGGTCAAAAACACCGAGACCTGGCGTTTCGCGCCCTTCTTCCACGCGCTGCTCGACGCGGGCGTGTACGCACCGCCGAGCGCATTCGAAGCCTGGTTTGTCTCTGCGGCGCTGGACGAGGATGCTTTTGGTCGAATCGCTGACGCGCTGCCGGCCGCAGCCCGCGCTGCAGCGCACGCCACGCAATCGGGGGAGTCCGACTGATGCACACGATCGTCCACATGATGCGCCACGGAGAGGTGCACAACCCGGACGGCATCCTCTACGGCCGTTTGCCCGGATTCCGCCTGTCGACGACCGGCCGCGCTCAGGCGGAGAAGGTCGCGGGCACGCTCGCCGACCACGACGTCACCGCGGTCTTCGCCTCCCCACTGCAGCGCGCACAGGAGACTGCCACCCCGATCGCCGCAGCACACGGACTGCCGATCTTCACCAACGATCAACTCATCGAGGCCGAGAACGTCTTCGAGGGCCTCAAGGTCTCCGTCGGCGACGGCGCGCTGAGCAAGCCCCGACACTGGGTCAAGCTGCGCGACCCGTTCACCCCGTCGTGGGGCGAGCCCTACATCCAGCTCGCGCACCGCATGCTCGCGGCCGCCAACAAGGCGCGCGACGCCGCTCGCGGCCACGAGGCCGTCTGCGTCAGCCACCAATTGCCCGTCTACACCCTTCGACGCTTCCTCGAGGGCCAGCGTCTCTGGCACGACCCCCGCCGTCGTCAGTGCTCACTGGCATCGCTGACCAGTCTCATCTACGACGACGACGCTCTCGTCGACATCATCTACTCCGAACCCGCCGGGCATTCCGACCCGCTCGCCACCGGGGCATGAGCCGGATTCGACACATGCGCAGTAAGACCTTCACCGCAGCTCTGTTCGCCGTGCTGACCGCGCTCGGCGTGCTGCTCAGCGGCTGCAGCGGAGGTAATGACGCAGTGGCGCAGGGCGACACCTTCCAATTCGTGTCGCCGGGGGGACAGACGACGATCACCTACCCCGAATCCGAGCGCAAGCCGATCGCCGACCTCATCGGCCCCGACCTCGTGACCGACAAGCAGATCGACGTCGACAAGGACTTCGCGGGCAAGGTCACGGTGGTCAACGTGTGGGGCTCGTGGTGCGCTCCGTGCCGCGCAGAGGCCGACGACCTCGAGACCGTCTACGACCAGAACAAGGACAACGGCGTCGCCTTCGTCGGCATCAACCTGCGCGACGACCGACAGTCGGCCAAAGACTTCGTCGCCGACCGCAAGGTCGGGTACCCCTCGATCTACGACTTCGATGGCGCGACGCTCGCCTCGATGACCACACCCACCTCGGTCGTCCCGACGACCGTCGTCCTCGACCGGCAGCACCGTCCGGCCGCGGTCTACCTGCGCACGGTCAGCGCCGACGAACTCGACGCGATGGTGAAGAAGATCGCCGCGGAAGACTCCGGAAAGCAGCCGTGAGCGGAATGGGACAAACTTTCGCCGACACGGTCACCAGCGGTCCGCTGCTGTTGGCGCTTGCCGCGTGCGTGATCGCCGGGCTCGTCTCCTTCGCGTCCCCGTGCGTGGTGCCGCTTGTCCCCGGCTACCTTTCGTACCTCGCAGGCCTCGTCGGGGCAGAGGCGCCCGCGGTGACGGTCGGTGAGTCGCCCAAGCGGGGACGTTCACGGGTGGCGATCGCGGCGGCGCTGTTCGTCCTCGGCTTCACGGTGGTCTTCGTCGCCGCGACGGCGACGGTCCTCGGTATCACGAGCACCGTGATCGTCAATCATGATGTGCTGCAACGCATCGGCGGGGTGGTGACGATCGTGATGGGCCTCGTCTTCATCGGACTCGTCCCGATGATGCAGCGCGAGTTCCGCTTCGCGCCGCGCAACGTCTCCAACATCGTCGGAGCCCCACTGCTCGGCGCGGTCTTCGCGCTCGGCTGGACCCCGTGCCTCGGTCCCACACTCGCCGCGGTCATCGCCACCGCGAGTGGCACGCAGGGCGCGACCGCTGCGAAGGGCGTCGCGCTGATCATCGCGTACTGCGCAGGCCTCGGCATTCCGTTCGTCATTCTCGCGTTCTCGTCCGCGTGGGCACTGCGCAGCCTCGGCTGGTTGCGCACGCACGCCCGACTCATCCAGATTGTCGGCGGCATCATGCTGATCGCGGTCGGAGTGGCTCTCGTCACCGGCTTGTGGGACCAGTTCATCGTGTGGGTCCGCGACGCTTTCATCTCCGACACCGAGCTTCCGGTATAGAAGCAGGGCGAACATGACACAGACCATCGACCGACCGTCCACCCCCGCGCCGCAGGCCCCGCAGCGTCCGCACTGGGTCAAGCGTCGGGTGCTGTGGCCGCTGCGCAACCTCTGGCGCAGCCTCACGTCGATGCGTACCGCGTTGGTGTTGTTGTTCCTGCTCGCGCTCGCCGCGATCCCCGGTGCACTGCTGCCGCAGCGAGAACTCAACGAGCAGAAGACACTTCAGTACATCTCCGACCACGGCTGGCTCGGGGAGTGGATGGACAAGATCCAGCTCTTCGACGTCTTCAAGAGCGCGTGGTTCACGGCCATCTACGTCCTGCTGTTCATCTCGCTGGTTGGTTGTCTCACCCCGCGCATCATCGAGCACGCCAAGAGTCTTCGCGCCAAACCCGTTGCCGCACCTCGCAATCTGTCGCGCATGCCGCGACACATCACCGAGACGGTCGACGGCGAGCCCGCCGAACTCGCCGAACGCATCTCGGGCAACCTGCGTGGCTGGCGACGCGAGATCACCGTGCGCGAGCCGTCGAAGGCATATCCGGACGGCTGCGTCGAAGTGTCGGCCGAGAAGGGATACCTGCGCGAATTCGGCAATCTGGTCTTCCATTTCGCGCTGTTGGCGCTGCTCGTGTCCATCGCGGTGGGCAAGGTGTACGGCTATGAGGGCACGCGCAGTCTCGTCGCCGACGGCGAGCAGGGATTGTGCAACACGTCGACGGCGGTCTACGACTCGTTCCGTGCGGGCGCGCTGGTCGACGGCACCAACCTCTCACCGTTCTGCATCCGCGTCGACGACTTCTCCGCGACCTTCCTTCCCAACGGTCAGCCGTCGATGTACGACGCGAAGATCCGCTACACCACCGACCCGCGCACACCGTCGTCGCAGTGGCAGGAGCGCTCGGTGCGCGTCAACGATCCGCTGCGCGTCTCGGGCGATCGCGTGTACGTGCTGGGCAACGGCTTCGCGCCGACCTTCACCGTGACCTTCCCGAACGGGGAAAAGCGCACGCAGACCGCCCTGTTCATCCCCGAAGTGATGCAGACCATGCTGTCGTCGGGCGCTGCCCGCTTCGACACCCCGGCTGGCCTGTATCCCGACGAGGACACCCGCCGCAAGAATCAGATCGCCCTCGAGGGACTTTTCGCGCCGACGGCGAGCTACGACGGCACGCTGCTCAGTTCGTCGTCGCCGGAGCCGAACGACCCGCAGGTCGCGATCCGTATCTACCGTGGTGACACCGGCCTCGACACCGGCCGTGCGCAGAACGCCTACTCGCTGGACCCCACGATGATGCACCAGGGCAGGCTCAACCGTGAGGCCCAGGCGAACCTGAAGATCGGCGAGAGCGCGAGCCTTCCCGACGGCACCAAGGTCAGCTTCGACGGCTACAAGCGCTGGATCTCCGTCCAGGTCTCGCACGATCCGGCGCAGACCTGGGTGCTCGTGTCGTCGATCGTGATGCTGGTCGGGTTGGTGGTCTCGCTGATCGTCAAACGACGCAGGATCTGGGCGCGTCTGGTGCCCGACTCGGACAACGGCGACCGACGACGTACGGTAGTAGAGATTGCCGGACTGGCTCGCACCGACCAGGCCGGCTGGGGCGAGGGCTTCGACGAGCAGGCACGCGGCCTGCTCACCGACGACAACAGGAGACTACGACGCCTGTAGTCGCGGACGCTTCCAGCAGACTGCAGCAGTAGAGATAGGGCCAGCGATGGGTAACGGAACAGACCAGATCGACGAAACGTTGGCGCGCTACTCCGACCTTCTGTTCGGTACGGCGATCACCATCTACGTCCTGGCGATGCTCATGTTCCTCGCCGCACTCGCAGGAGCACGCTCTCGAAAGCTCACCGCGGCCAAAGAACTGGTCGCAGCGGGAGGCGGTTCGACGACGCAGCGCGCCCCCGGCAAGATCGAGGGTCCCGCTCCGCGCACGCTGTCGGAGAAGATCGGCAACATGGCCTATCCGGTCGTGTTCGTCGGACTCATCGCGCACATCGCGTCGATCGTCACCCGCGGACTCGCCACCGACCGCGCCCCCTGGGGCAACATGTACGAGTTCATCTCGCTGACCTGCGCCGCGTGCGTGGTCGCCGGGCTCGTCATCCTGCGTAAGCAGATCAACCGCCCGCTACTGGCTTTCGTGCTGCTCCCGGTCACCCTGCTGATGTTCATCGCGGGCCGGTGGCTCTACACACAGGCCGCGCCCGTCGTTCCAGCGCTCAAGTCGTACTGGCTGGCCATCCACGTCTCGATCATCTCGATCAGCTCGGGTGTGCTGCTCGTCTCCGGCGTCGCCAGCATCCTGTACCTGGTCAAGATGCGCTGGGGAGCGTCGGCCGAGAACGTCTCCGAGACCGGTGGCGGCGTCGTCGGCGGACTGCGTCGACTTGTCGCCCACATCCCGACCGCAGAGGCACTCGACCGTCTCGCCTACAAGTGCGTGGTGTTCGGGTTCCCGCTCTTCGGGCTGGGAATCGTGTTCGGCGCCATCTGGGCCGAGTCGGCATGGGGCCGCTTCTGGGGCTGGGACCCGAAAGAAACCGTCTCGTTCATCGCGTGGATCATCTACGCCGCATACCTGCACGCCCGCGCAACTGCCGGATGGCGCAACAGCACCGCGGCATGGATCAACGTCGCCGGATTCGTGGCGCTGCTGTTCAACCTGTTCATCATCAACCTGGTCGTCTCCGGCCTGCATTCCTACGCCGGCCTGTGACAGCGCCCGCCTACGCGAAGCGGTGAAGTAGCCCGCCTAAGCGGAACGGTGCCCACCGGTTGTCCGCGCGCTGCGCTCTGACAACGCTTGTGCGCGAACCATTTTGAGCAGATCGATCATGACGTCGATGGTGTCGGGGCAGAGGCTTGCCAGGTCGACCCCGGACAGATGAGTCTCAGTCGTGGCGAGCATCTCGACGTAGTCGCGCTGCCGCTGCACACGGTCGAGGTCCTCGGAAGGATTTGAGAGGAAGTACGTCACGCTGACCTCGAAGGCGCTCGCGATGGCCTCCACTGTCTTGAACGACGGCGTACGCGCCTTACCTGTGCGCAACTGCGAAATGTAGGCGTCGCTCAACGAGTGGCCGTGCTGATTGGCTTTCTCCGCGATCCGCTTACCGGTATACCGTCGGCCGTCTTCATCGCGAGAATGCTCAAACAGTTCGGCCAGTTTGGCGGCGAAACTGTCGTCGCCGTCGGGAGCCGTGCCCGGGCGAGTGGTCATGATTCAGAACTCGCCCGACGTGTCGATGTCGATGACGCTATTCCCCCTGGCGCTGTGTCTGCTACGGACCGCAATCGTACCCACACCATGTAGGTGTGCGTCGTGCATCCCCGGTGCAGGGTGCGTCACAGTTCGTCGTTGGGTCCTCGCGTGCGCCTGTCGAGATCGCGAAGGAAATCCGCGTCGTCGTCGGGCCCTACGGGTCCGTGGCTGCGAGACGTCGGCCTCCCCGTCGTCGTGTCACGTCGTTCTGCCAGAGCGGGCCCAAACGCGCGCCACAACAGAAAACCGATCGCGGCCAAGCCGACGATGGCCAAAAGAAACGTCATGGCAACCTCCCATCAACCAGGGTACGCGCCCCGGTGTGGGAGATCGGTGAGCCCAGCGGCGCGTGGTGACTATCCGACGCGACGATTGAGAAGTGCGACGACGTCCTCCTCGCGGAAACGACGATGGCCGCCGGGGGTACGAATCGACCCGAGAATGCCCGAGCTCGCCCACCGTGCGACGGTCTTGGGGTTCACGTTGAACATCGCGGCAACCTGGCCGGGGGTCAGTGTGTGCTGGCTTGCGAGGCCGGGGGTGATGACGGTGGCTACACCAGGGCTGAGAGCGGTCATTGTTCTCCCCTTCGGGTTTCTCTTCCAAAGACGCGCGGTGATTGCGCGTTGAGACATGAATACACGCAAAACGCCCAGGTACTCGAACCGTCATTACGAGGTAAAGAGAGTCAAAAGGTGCCTGTGACCTGCAAACACCGATTATGCACCCAAGTATCCTGAACATGTGACCGACAAGCAGGAGCCCACTCAAGCGGGTACGCACAAACCAGACAACACAGACATCGCAGGTCAGAGCCGTGTGGGCATGGGAACGTTGCTCGTCTCGATCCTTCTCTACACCGTGGCGCGACTGCTACTGGTGGTGGTCGTGGCCGCGATCATCATGGGAATCGGTGCGCTCGCGGGCGTCACCGTGCCGCTGTTGGTAGCCGCGGTGTTCGGTGTCCTCATCGCGCTTCCGTTGGGCATGGTGTTGTTCAAGAAACTGCGCGTGCGCGTCAACACCCAGATCGCCGCGGTCGACGCCGAGCGCCGTCGTAAACACGACGACCTCCAGACGCGCCTGCGTGGGGCAGACGGCAAATGAGCCCTAGACCACGGCCCCTAGACCCGCCGAACATCCGATGAGTGCCACTCTCGACCCGGCGCGAACCGTCGACCATCGCACAGATCGACGCTGGGCCGACAACGCCGTGCGACTGATCGAGGCCGACGCACGGCGCAGTGCCGATACGCACCTGCTGCGCTGCGAGCTTCCGGGATGGTCGCGCTGGATCGACGACGGAAGCAACGGTGCTCCGGGCACCGAGGTCGGCGTCGACCTCTATCTGAAGGACGAAAGCACACACCCCACGGGCTCGCTGAAGCATCGGCTGGCCCGTTCGCTGTTCCTGTATGCGATCTGCAACGGGTGGATCACCGAGGGCACCACGGTGATCGAGGCGTCATCGGGATCGACGGCGGTCAGCGAGGCGTACTTCGCGCATCTGATCGGGGTGCCGTTCATCGCCGTGATGACGTCGGGAACGTCACCCGCCAAGACAGCGCTGATCGAACGCGAGGGCGGTCGCTGCCACTTCGTCGAGCGTGCGTCGGATGTGTACGACGAGGCGCTGCGGCTCGAGGGCGAACTCGGCGGACATTTCATCGACCAGTTCACGATGGCCGAACGCGCAACCGACTGGCGTGGGAACAACAACATCGCGGAGTCGATCTTCGCGCAGATGGCCACCGAGGATCATCCGGTGCCCACGTGGATCGTGGTGGGTGCCGGTACGGGTGGAACGTCGGCGACGCTTGGCCGCTACCTGCGCTACCGCAGGCATCCGACGTGGCTGGCCGTCGTCGACCCGGAGAACTCGGTATTCCTGCCCGCGTACGAGACCGGCGACGGATCGCTGCGATCGGAGACCGGCTCGCGGATCGAGGGCATCGGTCGGCCGCGCGTCGAGCCGTCGTTCGTGTCGCAGGTCATCGACCGCATGATCGGCGTACCCGACGCCGCGTCGATCGCGGCCACACGCCATCTGTCGGATCGCCTCGGGCGTCGCGTCGGCGCGTCGACGGGAACCAACATGTGGGGTGTCGCGCAGGTGATCTCGGAGATGGTCGCGCAGCGCCGTGCTGGCAGCGTTGTCTCGCTACTGTGCGACTCCGGCGACCGTTACGCCACAACCTATTTCGACGACGACTGGGTCGCAGCGCAAGGCTTCGACCTCGCGCCGCCCACCGCAGTTCTAGACGAGTTCTACCGGACTGGGGAGTGGACGGGCTGATCGCCGCGTCACGCCGACTCGGGGCCGGCGATCTCTCTCGAGGTGTTGTCGTGCAGTCCGAGAGCTCGAAGTGCGTTGGCTTTCAAGAGCTCTCGTGTCGGCATGTGGTAGCCGCTGTGATCGCCGTAGGCGAGATCGGCGACGGGTATCGAGATGCCGAGGCGGGCTAGCGCTCGTGGCCCACCCAGACGCGTGAACTGCCGATAGTCGTTCGGAGCGAGGATGAGTCGAACGTCGGCACCGGCGCGTTGCACATGAGCGATCATCGTCTCCGGCATCTGGAAGACCCGCAATCGCGCTAACGCGGCACGCAAGCGGATGGACCGAATCCTCCCGGATACGTCAGTGAGGTCCCGTATTCCACGGAAGACCACCCGCTGCCGCTGGAGTTCCAGCCTTGCTGCAGCCGAGTTCGACCCGTGCAGGAACGGTAGTGGCACGTTGGGCCAGACATCCCACCGGTTGACGTTGGCGATCACGGCAACGGTTCGCGATCGCGCCGACTGTCGATGTGCCGTCTCGATCGCGGCGTGGGCCGACATCCAATTTCCGGCGCAGATCCCCAGGTGAGCGATGACGTGAATTCGAGAGAGGTTGAGCTCGTCCAGAATTCGGTTACCGTCGCGGATGTATGAACGCGTGAACAACTTCACGAACGTGTCGTCGGTCGACGTCGTGCCGGACTCTCCGACGCCCCGCCTGTCGAAACGGACGGTACGGCCGCCTCGGGCCGCGACGTCGTTCGCGAGCTCGAGGTACAACCTGGCTGGGCCGCTGCGGATGTCGTGGCCGATCGGGTGGGGGATGAGTACGCGGTCGGCGGTTCCGTGGGTACCTGCCAAAGCGGTATCCCACACGACGATGCCGTCGCGGGTCGTGCGCACCCGTGTCTGTATCGCGCGACCGTCTGGCGTCGTTGCCACAACCGCCTCGGTGACCGGAACGGGTTCGACTCGCCTTCGCTGCGTGGGCATGTGTCGGGACACCCACTGTTGGATGTGTTCGAGTTCCTCCGGGAAATCGATGAGAAGTGCTTCGGTTGCCTGGATGAACGGGGCTTGATCGCTCAGCCCTGTGACCGTGCCTCCTGCAGCGGTGATTGTCTGCGCCAGCGACGAATCCCGTTCGTCGTCCGGAATCAACGCGAGAACGTTCCCCTGTCGCTGGCCGAGAACTGCCGCAGGATCGAGGGTCTTACGGGAGAACGCGCGCGCGGCATCGCGGTGGAGCGTCAGCCCGGCCAGGTGAACCAATTCTTCGGAACCCGGGGTCGGTGCATCTTGGCCTTCAGCGAGGACCGCGTAGAGCATCTGCTGCGTCCGGATGAAGTGCCGGCCGCGCTGGATCGGATCCCAGAGCACGAGGCTTTGCGCGCCCTGCTGGACTCGTTCGTTGGACGGCGCCAAGAGCGCGCCACTGCGGTGTGCAATCACGCAAATCGGTCCGGCACCCATTCGCACGAGATGATCGAATGCCGTGGTGATGCTGTCATCCCAGAGGTCCACGGCTGACGGATCTTCTTGAGAACCCGCGGACTCACCCGTCCCCGTGTAGTCGATTCGGAGGACAAGCAGGCGCTGTGCTGCAAGGAACTCGGCCAGCCGTTTGAAGCCACGCCAGGTGTGGTTGAGTTCCTTCCCCAGCGGTGGGCACACCAGTACCGCGCCGCGAACCAGCCCGTCCTCGGGGTAGGTATATACGCCGAAGAGCGGGCCGGCATCTGACGACAGGTAGGTCGGTGCGTTGACGATCTTCATGGACTAGAGCGCAAGTGCTGCGCGAACTTCGACAGGCCAATCGGAGCTGTCGATCCCATGAATAGCAAACAGCGCCAACGTAATCCGGTCCATGCCAATACCGACGCACGCGCTGTGTGCAGGCTCGCCGTCTGCGGTGGAGATGTCGAAACCGGTTCCGAAGTGGTCCTGGTGGTTGTTGCACGACAGCAGGGCGGTGCCGTCGTCGAGGTCGCCGTACAGGCGCACGACCAGTTCGGTTTTCAGGTTCTCCTCGAGCTGATTCGACGCGAGCATCTTGCCGGTACGGCCGAAGAACGGGTCGTTGGCGGGAACGTCGTCGGCGAGCAGGTGAAGTTTGACGAAGATCTCGTGGGCCACCCGCGTCCAGGTCGCGCGGTGTTCTTTCGCGCCCTCGGGGTCGCCGACGTACACGAACTCCTGCATGCGGAAGGCCTGCATGCGCAGCGGGTCGTCGGACGGCTCGTGGCGGAAGCAGTATCCGTGCACGTTGTAGCGAGATCCGCCCTCTGGCAACGTGTTCGGCAGCGTCGAGTACAGCGGGTGGCACGCCGCCGAGACGAGCATGGTGCCCGCCGACGAGAGGTGGCCGTCCCACGGCAGGCCGGCTTCTCGGTCGAGAAGCAGCGAACGGTGCTCTGCCGAGCCGCCGGTGAAGGTGGAGATGGCCCCGGTCAGCTGCGGGAACGACGCGATGTAGTCGGTCTTCTCGTATGCCTCCCGAGGGAAGATCGGCGGGAACCGGAAGCGCGTGATGTTCTCCTCGCCGTGGGCGTCGACGCCCGCCTGCCACATGATGCGGTCGACCCCGGCGAAAGCAGCCTCGTATTCGGCACCGCGGCCATATAGGCCGTCGAGGCCGGAGGGAATGAGATGTCCCGCTGCGATCAGTTGATCACGGAACTGGCGATGCGCGACCGGAAGGTCGACGATGAGTTGGTCAGTCAATTGGATTACCCCCGTAGTGCGAGGACCAGTTGCGAATTGTTCGCCCGGATCCGGTCGTTGGAAACCATGAGTGCTGGTCCGTATGAGTCGCGAAGCAAACGCCCCATCGAGGCGCGGTGATTCTCGCGGTAACCGTTGATGCCGCAGATGGTCAGTGCACCTGCAACGATTTCGACGACGGCCGTCGACGCAGTCAGTTTGAGATTATTCATCGTGACCGAGAATCCGATGGTCGGTTCGAGGTGTCCGGCCGCGAGGAATTCTTCGTATTGTGCGATGCCGTCGGAAACCGAGCTCTCGAATCGCTGATGCAGTTCGAGGAGGTCGGCGAGTCGAGTCGCTTGGGGCGGCGTCGTGCCAGGCGTCTTGCGCGCGGCGGCACGAACTTCGGTGCGCGCCTTGGCTATTGCGGCGTCGGCCATGCCGAGCCACGCCGCAGCCCACAACGTATGCGACGACGGCTGCATGGTGTGCGCGGAGATGATGGAGTAGTCAACGGGAATCACGTTATCGACGCTGGTGTCGGCCGTGAGGATGAAGCCGGGGCTGCAGGTACCGCGGAAGCCGAGGGTGTCCCACTCCGAGGTCTTGGTGAGCTCGGTCTCGGCGCGCGGACAGACGACAAGCACCTGGTCTCCGGGCGGACTGTCGCTGTTGCGCCGCGCGGTGGTGCAGATGTAGTCCGCATACTCGCCGTAGGAAATGACCGGTGCATTCTTTTCGAGATGGACACGATCGCCATTTGTCTGTACGGCGCAAGTCGAGGACCGCACGTCACCGCCCGTGGTGATCTCAGTGGTCGCGGAGGCGAGTAGCGCTTCGGTGCGTGCGACTTCGCGAGCCAGATCGGCCGCAGCGGGTGTCGCGGCGTGGAAGCGAAGAGTCAGTGCCTGCGAGTGGTGCATGGCAAAAATCATCGCGGTCGAACTGCAGGCAGCTCCGAGTTGTCTTGTCACTCTTGCGAGTTCGCTGATCGAGCTTCCACGTCCGCCGAACTCTACCGGCAGGGATGCCGACAAGAGCCCGTTCTGGCGCAGTGCGTCGACGGCCTCGCGTGGAAAGCGTCCATTGCGATCGACATCATCGGCAGCAGCTGCGGCAACCTCGACGACCGTCGAAGCGTCCAACGCGCATGCAGAATCCAATTCTCCTGTGGTCAACACATTCCTCCCAAAATGCGAAAACGGAGCGGGATTCACGGACTGATAAATCCCCCAAATGCACGGACCTGTCTTTCCCCCTGTGGTCCATTTTTCAATGCGCCTGTAGTATACGAGCACGATGTGACATCTGCAACGCCAGGTTTTGCAGCTTAATCATCGGTGGGGATCATGTTCGGCTCGGGAGGGAACAATGGAAATCAACAAAAGCGACATTCGGGGCATACTGGACAAGTATGGAAAACTAACGGTCGCAGCAGAAGAGGTGTCGGACGATACCGACCTATTCACCGTCGGCTTGACGTCACACGCAACCGTGAACGTCATGTTGGGACTCGAAGATCTTTACGACGTCGAGTTTCCCGAGGAGATTCTGAAGAAGTCGACCTTCTCCAGCGTTAACAGCCTTGCCTCGGCGCTGAGCACCCTCGTCGCTGCCGGAGTATGAGCCTCGTCGTCGGCTGCGACCTTGTCGACGTCGCTGATGTGAGTGTCTCGATCGAAGCGTTCGGAGACCGCTATCTACGGCGCGTCTTCACCGATGCCGAGCTCGCGCGATGCGAAGGGCCCACGCGCGCACAGCGTCTCGCGGCACGCTTCGCTGCAAAGGAGTCGGTCATCAAAACGTTGATCGACTCCGACGCTGCGACCCCGCTGCATGAGATCGAGGTCGTCATGAACGGTCCGGTGCCCGGTATTCGGCTGACCGGAAGCTTGGCTGCTGTCGCCGAACGAAAGAACTGGCGCGAGCCGTCGCTGTCGCTGTCGCACACGTCGACGCATGCGATGGCGACGGTTATCGCCAACGTTGGGGTGTGATGCACCGCACGTCGCGTCGCATACCATCGGTCGCGTGGCGCAATGCGTGGTGCAAGCCGATGACCTGGTCAGGGAGTATCGCCTCGGCGACGAGCGGGTTCGCGCGCTCGACGGGGTGAACCTCACGCTCGACGGTGGGCAGTTCGTCTCCATCGTCGGGCCGTCGGGCGCGGGTAAGAGCACGCTGCTACACATCATCGGGGCACTCGACACCCCGACGTCGGGATCGATCGAGGTCGACGGCGTCGACCTCGCGAGCCTCGACGACAACGCGGCGTCGGCCTTCCGTAGGCATCGCGTCGGGTTCGTGTTTCAGTTCTTCAACCTCGTGCCGACGATGTCGGCGTGGGAGAACGTCGCGCTACCAAGGCTTCTCGACAGTCAGTCGCTGCGACGCGCAAAGCCGCGGGCCGTCGAGCTTCTCGACCGCGTCGGGCTCGGCAACCGTATCGATCACCGACCGTCGGAGTTGTCGGGCGGACAGATGCAGCGCGTCGCGATCGCGCGCTCGTTGATGATGGAGCCGTCGATCCTCCTCGCTGACGAGCCGACCGGCAACCTCGACTCCCACACCGGAGACTCTGTCCTCGAACTGCTGTCCGAGGTTGCGCACGACGCGCCGAATCGCTTGGTGATCATGGTGACTCACGATCCGCATGCTGCCGATGTCGCCGATCGGACGATCGTCGTGCGCGACGGCAGGGTCGCAACCGATGGTGACTAAGCTGTTCGCCGCGCTCACGCGTGTGCGGGTCCTGAACCTGCGTGAGCTGCGTGATCACCGTCTGCGCGTGGTCACCTCGCTCATCGTGGTCGCGGTCTCGTCGGCGCTGTTGATCGCGGTACTCGGTACGTACGGGTCACTGAGCGAGTCGATCCGCGACTTCGACGCCGCGATCAACGGTACGGCCCAGCTCGAGGTGGCGTCGATCGCGGATTCGGGAATCGACGAGTCGGTTGCGGGAGATATCCGCGCACAGGTTCCCGACGCCAAGTCGGTGGTTCCTGTCATCCGCGGTACGGCGGTCGTCGACGACAAACGAATTGCGCTGGTGGGATCTGACTTTCGGGCACGTGCCCTTGCCGGCGGTGTCCAGGAGGCCGCAGCCACCGGGCTGAGCCCGGGCGACCTCGACGACGGCGTCATCGTCGGGTCGGGTACGGGTTTGTCTCTGGGGCAGCGACTCTCGGTCAACGGAGTCGACGTCCGGGTGGTGCGGGTAGTCGACGGTGCGGGACTCAACAACGGCGACTTCATGTTCGCCTATCTCGGCTTGGCTCAACGCCTCACCGGGCTGAGCGGCAAGGTGTCGTCGATCCTCGTCGTCGCAGCGCCGGGCGTCGATGTCGGCACGCTGCGTGACGAGGTGCGGCGCGTCGTCGATGGGCGTGCTGTCGTGGTCGATCCGGGGTTCCGCGCGAAACAAGCTGAGGTTGCCGGGTCGGTGACCCGTGATTCGACGCTGCTCGTGTCGCTCATCTCGCTTGTGATCGCCGCATTCCTCGTGTTCAACACGATGAACATGGCTGTGGCGTCACGCCGGGCGTCGTTGGCGATGGTTCGCGCGTTGGGCGCCAAGCGATCCCATCTGGTCTCTGACCTGCTCGCAGAGTCTGCGGTCTTCGGGTTCGTCGGCGGCTTGATCGGCGTTCCGATCGGAATCCTCGCCGGCCGCTGGGCCATTTCACGGGTTCCGACGACGAAACGGGATTCGGTCTCGATCGTCGTTGACTATCACCTGCCGTCCTATGCGCCGGTCGTCGCGGTGATCGCGTGTGTGCTTGCCTGTGTTGCCGCGACCTCGCTCGCCGCGCGATCGGTGTTCGCCGTGTCGCCGGTCGAGGCGATGGTGTCTGGACAGGTCGCCGACACCGGTCCGCAGCGCGGACCGCTGACTGTGTTGGCAGCGGTCGCTGGTGTTGCGCTGCTCGTCGGATCGTGGTTCATCGCCGTCGATGTTCCGGGACGCCCGGCCATCGTCGCCGGCGCGGTGTATGCCGTTGGCGCGCTTCTGGTCTGCTTCGCGCTGACCCGCCCGCTTGTGCGGCTCGTCGTGTCGGTCGCCCGACGATTCGGCGGTCCTGGACAACTCGCTGCGGTCAACACGGAACGCGCTCCGCGACGCGCCTGGGCGACGCTGATGACCGTTGCGGTCGCCATCGCGGTGGGAATGGGCACGTCTGGTGCGCTCGACAATCTCGTCGCGTCGATCTCACATTCGCTCGACGGACTCGGCGACCCCGACTTCTACGTCTCGTCGACGCCGCGCGACGAGATCCCTGCGGGCGCAGCGTTACCCGGCGCGATCGCCGACGAGGTGCGCGCGGTGCCGGGAGTGTCGCGGGTTGTCGGAGCGCAGTGGGCCAACGTCAATGTGGGTGAGGCTCGGATTCTCGTCCAGGGACTCGAACCGGGATCGACGGCGCCGTTCACCAAAAAGACGACGCCGCAGGCACTTTCCGACGTTCTCGACGGTCGTGGAATCATCTTGTCGAGCGTGCTCGCCCGGTCCCTCGACGCCGACATAGGTTCGACGCTGCGCCTGGCAACACCAACCGGCTATCGCGACCTCGTCGTACGCGACATCGTCGATTACATCTCCATCGACTCCGGTACCGCTGCAATGTCGAATCCGCTTCTCGCGCAGTGGTTCAACCGGACCGGCGACACGTACCTACAGATCGATGTCGAGCCGAGCACCGACCGCGCCGCGGTGCAAGAGCAGTTGCAGCGCATCGTCGACGCGCATCCGTTGCCGCTGTCGGGGACCGCATACGTCTACACCGGAGCACAGGCGCTGGCGGCAACCCAGCAGCAGGCGCAGCAGGCGGGTGCCTTCACTGTCGCCATCCAGTGGATCGTGTCGGTGGCCGCCGCGATCGCATTGCTCAACACACTGTTGTTGTCGGTCCTCGAACGTCGTCGTGAGCTCGGTGTGCTGCGCGCGATGGGGGCGTCGCGTCGATTCATCTCCCGCATGGTGGTCGCCGAGGCCGGCGCAATAGCGGTGGTCGGCACGGTCACCGGGCTCGTGATGGGTACTGGCCTGCATTTCTTGGCCGACAAGATCCTGTCCGCGACGACGTCGCTGGACATCACCTACTCGCCTCGACCGTCGACTCTGCTCTTCGTCGCGGTGTCGATCGTGTTGTGCCTTGTAGGGGCGTTTGTGCCCGCGGCTCGCGCTGCTCGGATGAACATCACCGAGGCGATCGTCGAGGAGTAGCGTCGAATTGGATTGTCAATAATTGTTGACAACGGGCTGGTGTCAACATAACCTGACATCATGCACGACGAACCAACGACACCAGAGCAAGATCTGGCCGGAGCCGCCGCGAGCGACGACCCGGCCATCGGCCTCGCCGCTGTCCGCGCACTGCGGACCCTGGCTGACCGGCTCGAGGAAGTACAGGTTGCGAACGCTCGATCCAAGGGCTGGAGCTGGCAGGCGATTGCAGAGATTCTGCAGATCAGCCGCCAGGCCGTGCACCAGAAGCATTCACAACGTGAGGCCTGAGAGGGCCGAAAGGAGAACCATCATGTTTGGACGATTCAGTCGAGACGACAAGATGATGCTGGCATTTGCCACGCAAGAAGCCGCCGACCTGGGACATCGCCAGCTCGGCAACGACCACCTCATCCTTGGCATGCTGTGCAACGCGCGTTCGCCGTTGTTCGGGCTGCTCGGTGAGCAGGGTCTGAAGCTCGACGCGGCGCGCGACGTCGTGCGGGCTTACCACGAAGAAAACGACGCCGACGAGGAGCAAGCCGCCGAGCAGAGCGCCGCCGAACGCTACGAGGAGGATCGCGAGGCTGTCAAGAGCATCGGGATCGACCTCGACAAGGTCCGCGCCGCCGTGCGCGACCGCTTCGGCGACGACCTCTCCGAAGGCTGGGCCGAGCGACCCGAGCGTGGCCGTGGTCCGCGTGGTCGCGATTGCGGTCCTCGTGGCGGGGGTCCCCGTGGTCGGGGCCGTGGACACGGTCACGGTCACGGCCGTGGGCGCGGTCGGGGCTTCGGCCCTGGCTTCGACCCGCGCGAGGGCTTCGACCCGCGTCGCGGAGGCCCCGGGGGCTTCCCGGGTGGTCCGTTCCCGGGTGGTCCGTTTGGGGGCCCCTTCGGGCCCGAGGGTCCGTTCGGTGCCGAGTTCGGTCCCGGGCAGTTCGACGGCGAGTCCGACGGTCGGGGCCCCTGGGAGCCCGGTCGCGGACGGCGCGGCCCGCGCGGTCGCGGTGGCCGACCTCGCTTCGCGTCCGAGACCCGGGACGCTTTCCGGGCTGCGGTCGAGATCGCCCGTGAGCGCAACGACCAGCTCCGCGCCGAGTATCTACTCCTGGGCATCCTGGAGGTAAACGACCCGGCGTCGCGCGCCGTCGTCGAATCTGCCACGAGCGCAGAGGATCTCAAGGCCGCCGTACTGGCGAGCCTGCCGGAGGTCGACGCGGAGGTTTGATCTCGGGCCTGTCCGTGCGCAGAAAGTTACACGCCAGGGGTGGTCCGCCTGTACCGGTACAGGTGGACCACCCCTGAGTCGTAGGTTTCTGCGCGCGCAGGAGGCCCTGTGGAAGGATTTCCCGCGCGTGTCCGAATCCGGTGCACACTGTGTCGCCATGGATGACTTCGGAGTGCACCGGGTTGCCGAGCTGCTGCGCGACGGAATGTCGCCGAGAGATGTTCGACGCGGCGTCGAAGAGGGCCAACTCCTGCGACTGCGCCACGGCTGGATGGCCACCGATGGTGCCGACCCGCTGGTCGTCGAGGCGGTCCGCGCGGGCGGCTGCCTCACGTGCGTGGCGGCGCTCAAGCTGCACGGGTTCTGGATTCCCCCGCGCGTCAAGGCATTACACGTGCGCGGGACGGCCTCGGCGCATCGTCGACATCCCCGACGATTCTGCCGCCAGTACGGCGGGCACATGAGGGTCGACGCCGCGGTCGACGAGCCGGTGACCGCCTTGCGCCACGCGCTGCGATGCCTGACCGGCGAGCAGACGATCGTCGTCACCGACTCGATGCTCCACCGCCGATACCGTTACGACGCAGGCAAACCCGTCGGAAAGCCCAGCGACGCGGGCGAGCTTGCGGGCACGTCCGGCGGCGCGGGTGACCTCGGGGGTAAGTCCGGCGGCGTAGTCACGCTCGCGGGCGAGTCCGGCGGCGACGACGAGGCGGAGTCCGACTTCGTCGTGCCGACCGTCGAGGAGATCCACTCGGCGTTCGACGGTGCGCCGAAGTCGGTGAGGCGACTGCTCGACGAGTGCGACCCCAAGGCTGCGTCGGGCATCGAGTCGATCACGCGGGTTCGTATCCGCCGCAAGGGTGTACGGCTGACGACGCACGCACACATCCCGGGTGTCGGGCATGTCGACATGCTGATCGGAGACAGGCTGGTCGTCGAGGTCGACGGTTATGCGTTTCACTCCGGGAAGGAGAGCTTCCAAGAGGACCGTCGTCGAAACCAGGTGCAGGCCGCGGGCAACTACGTGTACATGCCGTTCACCTACGACGACGTGGTCAACCGGTGGCCCCACGTCGAGGCGACGATCATGGGCGCCGTCCACAACGGGGTGCACCTCAATCCGCGGCGGCGCTCGACGACGATCCTGACGTCCGACGAGTTCTTCGAGCAGCTCGACTCGCGCAGATAGTTACAGTTCTGGGGCCGTGGGCCTGTACCGGTACATGTGCACCGCCTGTGGGCTGTAGTTTTCTGCGGCCCGGTCGGGGCCCGGGCCCCGGGTCGCTGCTCGATGACGATCCTCACGTGCGACGAGTTCTTCGAGCAGATCAACTCGCGCAGATAGTTACGACTCTGGGACCCTTGGCCTGTACCGGTACATGCGCGCCGCCCGTGGGCTGTAGTTTTCTGCGGGCGCACGCGCGCCGGACTACCCGACCGCCAGCCCGACGGCCGTGAGTACGGCCCACGCGAGCATGGCCATGCCCGTGGCGCCGAGCGACGGAATGAGCCCCGGGCCGACGGCTCCGGCGCGGACCGCCTGGTAGGCCTTCCACAGCAGGGGAGCGGCGAGCAGGCCGAGCAACGCCCACGGGGTGGCCGCGACGAGTACGACGCTCATCACGAGCGGAACCAGCAGCAGCACGCCGTAGAAGCGTCGGGTTGCGCCGTCGCCCATGCGCACGGCCAGGGTGTTCTTGCCGGACTCGCGGTCGGTGGGGATGTCGCGCAGGTTGTTGACCACGAGCACCGCCGTCGAGAGCGAGCCGACCCCGACCGCGCACGCCAGTCCCACCCAGTCGACGGTCCCGACGGTGACGTACTCGGTCCCCAGCACCGCGACGAGCCCGAAGAAGACGAACACCGCGACCTCGCCGAGCCCGATGTAGCCGTACGGCTTCGACCCTCCGGTGTAGAACCACGCCCCGGCGATACAGATCGCTCCGACGATCACGAGCCACCAGGCCGTCGTCGCTGCGAGTACCAGACCGCACACGGCCCCGATCCCGAAGCAGAGGAACGCCGCGCGCTTGACCGACTCCGGTGATGCAGCGCCAGAGCCGACGAGGCGCATCGGGCCGACGCGCTCGTCGTCGGTGCCGCGGATGCCGTCGGAGTAGTCGTTGGAGAAGTTCACGCCGATGATGAACGCGATAGCGACAACTGCGGCCAGCGCAGCCTTCCACCAGTTCACGCCACCGATGTGCAGGCCTGCGCCGACACCGGCTACGACGGGTGCGATCGCGTTGGGGAGTGTGCGGGGTCGCGCCCCGGCGATCCACTGCTTTGGGGTTGCCACCCTAGAACCCTAGACCGACGGTGAGCTCGGACGCGGGGCACCACCGGCGACGCGCCCGATCACGGTGAACTGGTCACAGCAGCCCACCCGTCACAGCAGGCACCCATCACAGGAGCGCACCCGGCTACTGGCTCGACAACCCGAACGCGGTGAGCACAGCCTTGGTCGCCTGGTCGGACGGGAACGCGCCGTGGACGTCGATGACCTGGATGCCCTCGGCGTCCATGGCGGCGGCGTATCCGGCGCTCTGATCCGACGACGCGCCCTCGACGCTCTGCTTGATCACGGCGATCTTGGCCTTCGGATACTTCTTGGTGAGCTGGTCGATCAACGGTTGGACCTGCGCGGCGAGCGGCGTGCCCTGATCGGGCGTGCTCGCGTAGTTGAGCAGGATGAGATCGGGTGTGACCTCGGGGCGGATCAGCTTCGCGAGGTTCTCCTGTGCATACGAGGGGCCCTTGCCCGCGGTGCTGCCGTTCCAGTAACCGATCGGACCGTTGGTGCCCTCGCCGAGGCCGGTCATGGGTCCGTAGGCCTCGGTGGAGGTGTTCCAGTACTTGGTGGCGACCGGCCGGTCGAGTGCCTTACTGATCGCCGAACCGAGCGCCGGCGCCCAGCCCTGCTGATCGGCACCCGTTGCATCACCGAGCAGCACAATGGTCTTGGGGGTCTTGGGCGACGACTTCGCGCTGTCCATGAACGCAACCGTCGCCGGGGTCGCAGTCGGTGCGGTACTCGACGGCGCAGCATCCGATGGCGTACCGCTCGACGCAGTCGAACTGACGCCGCTTGTGCGGTTCCCCGACACCACAAGTCCGACGATCAGCACGACAACACAGACGATCATGACCACCCAGGCCCAGATCGGTGCGGAAGCCCAGATTCGCTTCAGCAGACTTCCCATGCGATTAACCACTCCATCTTCTCGCCCACGCCCCGAAGGGTCACAATAGCGGCCCGTCGGTCAACAGTCGCTTTGTACGTGCAAACCACGCATTCGCGCGCCAATCCACTCGCCGAGAATGGGGCCCGGATCAAACGAGTGTCCGAGTCCTTCGCGCCGATCGCGCGCGACCTTATCTCCGAGGCTGCAGGCTCGCGCAAGTGCGGCCTCGGTCACGTGCACAGGGTTGATCTCGTCGGCGCTGCCGTAAATCGCGAGAATGGGCACGTCTGTTCGTGCCGACGGTAACGCGAAGCGCTGCAAAGTGTTTCGAAGCAGCGCAGTAGCGTCTGATGAGTCCTGCGCCGCCGCAGAGCCCAATGCCTGCGCGTCGGGGCTGTGCGACTGTGCGGCCAGAGCGGTCCGACCGCTGGCACAAGACATCCTGGCGTCGACGTCGGGCGTCGAGAGTCCCGGCAGATATGTGCCGGGGTCGATGCGCGAATCCGCCCGCGACGCCCCGACGACGATCAGGGGATAAAGGAATCGCTGGGCGGTGTTGAGTGTGCCGTCGGCGTAACCGGTCATGTCCAGAACCGGCGACATCGCGACGGCTCCGACGAGTTCGCCTGTCTGCGTTGAGTTTTCGTACTTTCCGTACTGCTCGGCTGTTGCCCACGCCGCTGCGCCTCCCTGCGATGGGCCGACGACGACCCACTTCGCGCCGATCGTCGGCTCCACCGAGCGGGCAGCGTGTACGCCGTCGATCACGTTGTATGCGGCGGTCCGCGGCTCGAGGTAGGGGTGCGGCGGGGCGTCGACGCGGGTGCTCAGCCCCTGGTAGTCGACGGTCACCACGGCGTATCCCGCGCGGACGAACGAGCCGATGAGCGAGACCTCGCCGAACATGTCCGGATGGTCGGACGGCCCGCAGTCGCGTGCGAGCCCCGTCGTGCCATGCGCGAACGCGATCAGTGGCCACCCGCCCGCGGGCCATGAGCCACCCGGGACGAACACCGCCCCGGTGACCGCGGTCTGCGAGCCGTCGACTCCAGACGTCGACGTGTAATTCAAACGGGTGACACGGGTGTGCGGCGGGAGCGCTGCCGTCCACGAGTTGAGGCCGGGCGACGTCGTGAGCACGTCACCGCGTGCTTGTGTGGTCTTGGTCACTGATGAAGATGATGCGTCGTTTCCGCAGGCAGTAGCCACGCACAGCGTGACCACGCACGCGCACGCGAAGACCAACGCTTTTCTCACACGGAGAATCTAGCGGGTCGTGCGAACACGGTGCCGTCTGCTTGCGCGGGGGTGCCCCGTCCATGATTCTGTTTCGCGTGGGAGTGCAGATCAGCACGCGTGACGACGCGGCAGCAACGCGGCGTCGTCATGGCACTCCGCCCACACCTCTGCGCGACCCCAATGTGGTGACGGTTCCGCGCGACGGCGAGGTCTACGCCTATCTCGGTCCGCAGATGAGGTGGGTTCAGCTGTTCCTGATTGCCGCGTTCGTCCTCGCGGGGGCGTCATTGTTCGTCTTCGCGACGGCTCACCCGCTGCTCTGGCCCGCGCTGATCGTGCTCGCGCTCAACGCGGCGAGTGTGGTCTTCGCAGCGTGCACCGGAATGTCCCGACGCCGCGTGCAGTGGCGTTCGCACCAGACACTCGCGGCGAGCTGGGAGCCCGACGACGCCCGATACCCACGCGTCGACGTCTTTCTGCCCACGTGCGGCGAAAGTCTCGCCATTCTGCGCAACACCTACGAGAACGTCTCGCGCCTGTCGTGGGGGAGCCGCATCAAGTTCTATGTCCTCGACGACGCCGCGCGGCCAGGCGTCGAATTCCTCGCCGAGGAGTACGGCTTCACCTACATCGTCCGGCCCAACCGCGGTGAGCTACGCAAGGCGGGAAACCTCAGACACGCGTTCGGCATCAGCTCCGGGCATCTTATCGTGATCTTCGACGCCGACTTCTGTCCGCGCCCCGACTTTCTCTGGCATCTCGTGCCCTACCTCGACGATCCGCGAGTGGGGGTGGTGCAGAGTCCGCAGACCTTCGCGACCACCGAATCAATGAACTGGATTCAGCGGACTGCGGGGGCGACACAGGAATTCTTCTACCGCTGGGTGCTGCCGTCACGCGACGGCTTCGATGCGGCGACGTGTGTCGGCACCTCTGCGGTGTATCGGCGGTCGGCACTCGAGGCCGTTGGCGGGTTCGCGCCGATCGACCACAGCGAGGATCTGCACACGGGCCGGCATCTGCAGCAGGCCGGTTACCGGGTCAGTTACGTCCCGGTGGTGCTCTCGCGCGGGTTGTGTCCCGCGGATCTCGCCGGATTCCTCAACCAGCAGTACCGCTGGTGCATGGGATCGCTGTCGCGCCTCCCGAATCCGGCGCTGACCACGGCTCCCGTCCGCCCGACGATCCGGCAGCGCCTCGCGGCCCTGGCAGGTGTCTTCTACTACCTGACGACTGCCATGAACGTCTTCATGCTGTTCATTCCGGGGATCGTGATGGTCGCGTTCTATCCGGCCGATGTGCATCCGGCGCAACTCGTTCCGTTCCTGCTGGGACTGTGGGTGTATGTGGTTCTTTTTCCGTTGGTGTCGCGCAGCAGGTGGCGATTCGAGGTGCTCCGGATTCAGATGGCGTACAGCTTCGCGCATACGGTTGCCATCTGGCACAAGCTCACCGGACGCGAGAAGAGTTGGGTACCCACAAGCGTTGTCGGAAAGACGAATTCACTTGCGCGGTCGATCAGTCTGCTCGGAGTTGTCGCACTCGGCGGATCACTCGCGCTCTTCTGGGTTCTCCTCGTGCGTGACGTGCGCGAATACGGGCTCTGGGAATTCTTCATGCTCGTCGGATTCGTGGGGGCCTACACCTATCTCGCCCTGCCGCTGCTATCCGAGTTCATCAAGATACTCATCTCACATCAGCGTGCATCGTCGAAGGTGTCCGACGAGATAGGCGCTGCCACCGCGACTGCTGAGGCGTCCGACGTCACGGAGCGCGCGGCATGAGTGAACCCGAGTTCGGGCCGCAGGCTCCTCAGCGTCGCTCTCCTGAGCGTCCCGAGGTGACGGAACGTCGCCCCACCGAACCCAATTGGAACCGCATCACTGTGTTCGAGGTGGTCGGCTACACGCTCGCGATCGTCTTCATCGGGGTGCTCGCGATGGGCGTCTTCGACATCATGCTCCCGTGGTCGACGTGAGACTGACCGACATCCTCGCGCCTGCCACCCCCGCGGTTCCCAAGCGACAGTTCTTCGACGACATTGCGGGTCTGCGCGGCATAGCCGTGCTGGTCGTCGTGGCGTTTCACTCGCGTATCCCGTTCATCCCTGGCGGATTCGTGGGTGTCGACATCTTCTTCGTCATCTCCGGATTCCTCATCACCCGGCTGCTCGTCAACGAGTTCGAGCAGACAAAGACGGTGTCGTTCAAGGGTTTCTATGCTCGACGCTGCCGCCGCATCGTTCCGGCGGCCTCATTGGTGATCGTCGTCTCGCTCGTGGCCGCCATCATCACGATGCCGCTACTGAAGGTGTTCAAGCAGTCGCTCGATCTTCTCGCCGCGGCAGCGAACGTGGCCAACTGGCACTTCATCGCGCAGAACGCCGACTACCTCTCGGGTGCGATAGACGGCAGCCTCGCGACGCACTTCTGGTCACTGTCGATCGAGGAGCAGATCTACCTCGGCTGGCCGTTGATCATCTTTGCCGCCGCCGTTGCGGTGTCGAGAACCGCTCTGCGCCGACGTCTTTCGCCCCGAGTCTCGATCGGTGTGGTCGTCGGTGTGATCACAGTGGTCTCGCTCGTCTGGTGCATCCAGACAACCGCAGCCGACCCCGCGTACGCCTACATGGCGACGCAGACCCGCATCTGGCAGTTCGGCGTGGGCGCACTCATCGCCGTCGCATCGCCGTGGCTCGCCACCCTCGCTGGTCGAGCTGGTCGAGCTGGTCGAGATGCCCCTACCGCTGGTGGAGACCACCCGGCCCGCTGGTCGAGCTTGTCGAGACCACCCGCCGCCGGTCGAGATGCCCCTACCGCTGGTCGAGATGCCCTTACCGCTGGTCGAGCTTGTCGAGACCACCCCGCCGTCACGTTGCTCGCCGTCGTGCTCGGCTGGGCGGGTTTCGCGGGCATCGTCGCGGCGTGTGTGCTGATCGATTCGCGCACGCCCTATCCCGGAACCGCGGCGCTGCTGCCGACGCTGTCGGCGGGACTCGTCATTGTCGCGGGTCAGCTCGCCGGTACGGGTCTGCCGCTCGTCGGCAGTTTGCTGTCGCTTGCGCCGCTGCGCTTTCTCGGGCGCGTGTCGTATTCGTGGTACCTGTGGCACTGGCCCGTGCTCGTCATCTTCGAGGCGCAGACCGGCATTCGCTCATGGCCGGTGCTGGTGGCCGTTTCGGTGGGATCGCTTGTGATAGCGACGTTGTCGACGCTGTACTTCGAGGAACCGATCATCGCCAACGCCGAACTCCGTCGTAACGCGTCGGCGTCGATCTCTGTCGGACTCACCGGACTGGTCGTCGCGCTGTCGGTGTCGCTGACTGCCGGTGTCCTCGTGGTGAAGGCGGCGAGCCGCGACACCGTCGCGCACGCGTCGTTGAATTACGACGCCGTGTTCGGCCAGGCGCGCTCGACGATGAGTGGGCCGGTGACGCCCAACCCGTTCCAGGCATACGACGACAGGCCATCGCCCACCGAATGTCTTGTGCCGGTAGGGCAGCAGAACCCCACGCGGTCGTGCGTCTTCGGGCGCGCGGATGGTATTCCGGTGGCGCTTTTCGGTGACAGCCACGCCGAGCAGTGGTCTGAGGCCCTCCGCAGCATCGGTGATGCGCACGGCTGGCAGATACACCAGTTCACCAAGGCCGCCTGTCCCGCACAGGATCTCACTCCTCGACCGCGCCAGCAGGATCCGTTCAACAAGCAGGACTGTCTCGACTGGCGTTCGTCCTCCCTCGATGCGATCGACGAACTCCACCCGAAGATCATCATCATCTCGTCGCTGTCGACCTACGTTCCTGATTACCCATCGTCGCAGGAGGCGTGGGACCGCACGCTCGCGAGACTCCGCGCCACCGGCGCACGCCTGGTGTACATCGAGGACACACCGTATCCGGGATTCCAGATCGCCGACTGCATGTCGGGTGCGCTGGACAACTGGCACAGGTGCGATTTCGGACTCGACGGCTTCATCCGCATCGAGCCGATACTCGACGCCCAGGCGCGTGGCAAGGACACCGACATCACCTCGATCGGTGTCAACGACCTACTGTGCGAAGGCAATACGTGCTTCCCGGCGCGCAACAAGATCATGTTCTACCGTGACGACTCACACCTGACGAACACGGCCGCAACGGTTCTCGAGCCTGCGCTCGTCAGCAGACTCGACGAGCAGCGATTCGACTACACCGCCCGCTAAGTGCCCTGAAGCTTGGCAATGGCCTCGCGAAAAGCGTTGAGGCTCTGCGGCGTCGAGTTGAATCGCCAGTCGCGTTCCTTGTCGACCTGGAACCAGAGTGCTCCCTCGAGGCGATCGGTGGCTTCGACGATGCCGAAGAAGCGTCGTATCCAGTCGGCCTTTGCGTCGGGTGTCGTTCCGTCGGTGCTCGCCACCTCGGTGATGAGGATCGGGCGGTCGGAATCGAGGCGGGCCAGAGTGCTCAGGCTGTCGGGGAACAGTTCCTCGGGCCACTGCCATCGATGTCCGGAACCGTCGCCCCAGTTGTATCCGTCGAGGCCGAGGTAGTCGACGTGGTCGTGGCCGGGAAACGCAGACGTGAAATCGGTTGTGCCAGCAGTGAGTACGTTGGGTGCCCAGACAAAGCGGACGTTGTCGGCGTGCGCGTCGTCGAAGATCGAGTGCATCCGTAGCCACGCTGCCCGATACTGTTCTGCGGTGTTGCCGCTGACGCCGATCGACCACGGATACCAGGTGCCGTTCATCTCCTGCGCGAAGCGCAGCAGGACTGGTTTGCCCCAGACGGTCAGGCTCGACGCCCATTTGCGCAGTTCGCCGTCGAACACTCCGGACGCGATGCGTGCCAACGAGAACAGCGGCTGCACAGTGCCGCCGCCCGGGTCCCATGGCTCCAGGCTCAGTAGCGGAACCGCACCCGACGCCGCGATGGCGTCGAGGTCTGCGGTCGGTAGTGAGTCGCCGAAGGAGACGAACCGGTGCAGATAGTGTGGGCTGCTGCCCGCCAATTCGGTGAGTCGCGCGATCGGCGTCGACGCCACGCCCTCGCGGGGGAGGACCTCGGGAATGAATGCGCCCCACTGTCGCTGCGAGGTAGGCGATGTCGGCTGTTCAGGTGTGGAGGTGCACGCCGCCACGGCTGCGAGTCCACCCAGCGCGGCCAGACGCAAAATGTCGCGTCGGGGCAGCGGTATCGGGGGCACCCCGCAATGTTAGGCCCCAGGCCCAGGGTCGAGCTTCTTGATCCAGACGTCCCACGTGATGTCCGACGTGTACGCCGAGTGTTGGTGTACGGCGTCGTGGGGGTAGTCGTCGGGTGATGGATCGGGAAGCAAGGCTTCGACGATGCGACCATTCTCTCTGACTAGATAGCACCCGCTGAACACTTCTCGTGGAACGACGAATTCGTTGGCGTAGCGCTTCAGTTTGCCGTCTTCGGTGTAGCTGACCACGCCGTCGCCGATGTAGTCGGTGAACCGGACGAGGTTGATCCACCTGTTGTCCAGCGCTTTTCGCAGTATGAGGTGGGTCTCATGGCTCAACGCCGCGGGAAAGGCTCGGCCGTATGCCCACCCCAGTTGCGAGCCGTACGTCAACAGCGAGAGCCGTGTGCGTTCCGGGCCTTGCTCCCGTGTGATGCGGTGCGCGAGGGCGTACATGATCATTGAGCCCTGGCTGTGCGCGGCCAGGATCAACCGCCGATGACGTCTCGTGCTCAGGAATCGATCCAGGTCGCGAATCGCGCGCGGTGCGTACGCGGGTGGCACGAGTGGATGTGCCTCGCGGGGCCAGAAGGATGCGAGGTCCCACAGCACGCCCAGGGATCGGCCTGCCTTTCGTGGTTTCTGTGCGGCGTTGAACATCGCACGCAGAAGCAGCAGACCGACGAGACCGAGTGCGCCGATGCCGACCCACTGCAGACCTTCGCCGCGGCGGACAAGGCTGGTGCTGGCGGTGGCCACGATGCCCGCGATCATCGCGCAGAGAGCGAGTGTGCCAACGCAGACCGGGATGCGGAGCTTTGCGGAGGCCACGCCCCACCTGATGCGCCGGCCGAAGGAGCGTCGTGGCGACGTGTCGAGCAACTCGAGGTCGGCCAGTTGTGGACCAGCAAGCTTCGCTCGGGCTCGACCGTCGACGACGATTACCCCGCCGAGAAACACGACGGTTCCCAGACCCCAGATGACGACAGTGACTCCCCACATCCAGGCAGTGCTGGCGTACGAGTCGGGTAACGGCACCGGGTTCTCGTGATCGGGTTTGCTGTGATCGATGACGAGCGCGGCCAGTCGGGTGAACCCGACGCCCAGCCCGACTCCCCACAGCACGCCGATCGCAGCGACGAGAGGAGCGTGTAGTCCGTTGAGCCAGGGAGTTGTCGGCTTCTCACGGGCACCCCACCACGCCTTCAGATTGCGCGGTAGCACCAGCGCGCCGACGGTCGTGAGAATGGCTGCGCCGACCAGCGCGGCGTCGAGCCAGAACAGCCAGGTGATCGCATCGCCGACGATGTGCGGTGGCTTCGCGGCGAAGTTCGTCACGACGAGAAGCGTCGACGATGCGACGACCCAGAGCACCGCAGGCCACGACACGAATGCCTTCGTCCACGATTCGGGCGTCGATGTCGCGCGAGGGTCGACGCATAGAGCTGTGGCCACGATGACCGCAGTGAGCATGGCGACGACGAGTCCCCAGATGGCGCGCGGTACGGTGTGGTCGCCCAACACGATTGTGGCAGTGCAGATTCCGGCAACGGCGTGTGTGGTGATCAACACCGTTGCCCTGCCGTCCGAGGGCGAGACGAACGCATCGGTCGCAATGAGCGGAACCTCGGCGGGGTCGGTGGCCGAGGGCGATTCGTTGAAACGCGCTGGGTTCGTGGGCGCCGAATCCGCGGGCACGGAATCAGTGGGCACGGAGTCAGTGGGTGCCGAGTCAGTGGGCCCGTCCACGTCTTTGTCGTTGTCGCCGTACAGACTCACGAAGCCGCCGACGAGGAAGATCGCGAGGAGGCAGCCGAGGACGGCCCAGTCGCGCCAGGCGCCGTCGTGCATCCGGCGAAACAGCACGCCGTCGATCAGGAATGTCAACTGCGCGATCATCGTGACCGTCAGGGCAAGTCCGAGTAGTCGTAGCAGTGCACGCAGCACGACGACGCAGCACTGTGCGATCGGATTGTCCTGTGCGGCTTTCGGATACATCCACCCCGCAACATTGACCAGTGCGAAGGGGCCGAAGAGTGCCCAGATTGCCTGTATGGCCATGCCGGAGGTCATGTTTCCCCACCGGTACGCCACACGGTTACGGGGGCGTCGGACGTGGGCTGGTCGTTCGGGATATGTCGTGAAGACGCCCTTGAATCCCTCGCCGGAAACTTCGACGACCCGCGCGCTGTCGAGGATGACCGCAGATTCGGTTCCGCTGACCCCGTGGGTCAGGAGCACGAACGGTTCGGGAGCCTGGTCATCGTCGGCCATGAAAGAGGATTGTCCCACCTCCCGAATGGCCGAGTACGTCGTTCGGAGGACGCGACTTTCCGCGTGCATCGTTCCCGAGGTGAGTTCCGCGACAGGACCTTTCCTGTCGCGGACGGCGGCCGCAGGCAGTAGTCCGGGTGGCGTAGTCCGAACGGTCGAACCTCGCCATCGGACGCGTTGGTGGCCGTCGTGGGGTGCAGACTGTGCAGGCTTATTGTCGATCACAGGCGGTGACCATGACCGGACGCTATCCCTATCAACCTGCTCCTACGGGGCAGTCGTCGAAGATCAGTCGCAAAGCGATTGTCGGGGGAGGCGTCGGGGCACTGTTTCTCATGATGGCCAGTTGCGGTATCGGTGCGGCGCTCGGCGGTGGTGGCGACAGCACACAGGCGGCACCGACCGTGACGTCGACGACGACGCTGACCGAGACCACCACGGCGGCGTCGAACGAGACTGTTTGGCGCACCACAACAGTCACGCCATCTCCGACGGAGACCACCACCGAGGTCGCCGATCAGACCGACGATTCGGCCAATACGCCGCGCGGACTGGTGGGGCCGAGGACAACGACGCCAACCGCGAACTCCGATTCCGGGGCCGGTAGCGCGTCCTACGGAAGCTGCTCGGCAGCACGAGCGGCCGGCGCGGCTCCGTTGTACGAGGGACAGCCGGGCTACTCGTCGAGTCTCGATCGTGACGGCGACGGGGTTGCCTGCGAGTAGATCGGCTAGCCGACGACCAGGCTCCCGATGATCGGTCGGGCCAGTTTGTTCTGCGGCAGTTCGGATTTCGAGCCGTGGGCTGCGAGGGATGTGCGCGAGCTTGAGCGTCGCGCCACCCAGGAGGAGAAGACGAGCACCAGAACGGTGCCCATGTGAGCCGACGCGACGACGTGGTGTTGCCGGTCGAGATGTGGGCGACCTGACGTAGCGGGCCCTCACTGATCTCACCGCAGGCGCGGCATCGGTTGCGCCGGAAGTCGCCGAAGTGTGAACACCTCGGCGAAGCGGATCTATCGAGCGCTGCCGCGGTACTTCCGGTGGTACTCGTCGTACAGGTCGGCGTTGCGAACCCGCTCGTTGTGCTTGACCAGATCGGGATTCAATCCGTGCTGCTCGAGTCGATGCCTGCGGTAGATGACGTTCAGGGCGATCGAGAAGAAGATGTACGCGATGGGGATCGGAGAGAACATGATGAACCGGACGCCCCAGTCGGCAGGAACGAAGAGCATCGGCAGCATCAGGATGATGCAGGGAATGGCCCAGCGGACCACCATGCGCATCGGGGCGCCCTTGCCTGCCAGGTCGTTGGCGACCCAGGCACGCATGGAGTCCGGCAGCACTGCGCCATAGCAATAGCGGACGTACTGCCAGCCCCTTGGTCGAGCCGCGGTGTCTGCCATGGTTTGCGCCCTTCTCGAAATTCAATCGCGTGCTACTGAATTCTACGCGAACGCGCATACCGGACGTCGTCGAGGTGTTGTGACGTACGACGTATGCGCGGAGTGAAGCGTGAAGCCCCGGGTAGCGCTCGGTGTTGCGGCAAGGCCTCGTGGGGCAGCCAGCCGCGTGTCGGAAGGCTGCCCCGCGTGTTGCCGCGCAGAAGTATGGAGTTCTCAAGGTTCGTGCGCGGTCCCGCGGTGCGGGTGCGCAGGGGTGTGGTCTCGGGTGCGGAGGTGTGTGGTCTCTGAGGGCGGTGTCGGGTCAGTGGTGGTGGCGGTGGGCCAGGCTCAGATGGATCGTGCTGGGTTGGATGACGCCGGGCTCGCTCGTGTCTGGCTCGGTCATGCTGCGGCGGGCAGGTTGTCGAGGTTCATGGTGCGTCGGTGATAGGACATGATTGGTTCGCGTTGGGGGTCGACGGTGGTCGGTGGAATGAGCCAGGGGTGGCGGTCGTGGCCCATGACCACGTCCCAGCCGCGGTGGTGCACGTCGTCGTGGCACCAACTGCACAGCAGGCAGCCGTTGTCGAGGTCGGTGTCGCCGCCGTCGGCCCAGTGGGTGATGTGGTGAGCGCGAGTCCATGAGGCGGGCGCCCCGCATTTGATGCAGCTGTGGTCGCGCTTCTTCAGCGCTCGGCGTTGGGTGCGGGTGAAGAGGCGTTTGGTGCGGCCGACTGCCAGCGGGACTTCTTCGCCGTCGGTGATCATGACAGTGACGTCGGCGTCGCAGGCAAGACGTCGGGCGGTGGCTTCGGTGACTGCGCCCATGAACGGCAGCGTCGACAGTTCGGGAGTTGCTGCGGGAATGGTCAATCCGAGTTGTGTGGGGGAGGCCAGGCCGGCGAACGGTTGAGTGATCACGTTGTCGCCGTTGATGTTCGACGATGCGTCGGTGGCCGCGCCGTTGGCGGCGAGATCAAGGATGATCTCGAGCGCGTCGGCGCAACGACGTTCGGGACCGCGCGGGTCGTGCGAGCCGTCGGGTTGCGGTTGCGGCGCCGAGAACTTGTCGATAGCAGTCATCAGTTTCTCGGCGACGACGGCGTCGAGATCGGCTTTGACGCGGAGTCGGCCGTCGACTTTGGTGGTGGTCACCGAGTTGATGCAACGGTCTTCGGCGGCTGGCAGACCGCCGGTGTCGTCGGATCGGATATTGCCGACTGTGCGGGCGTATTCAAAGATGTCGGCCGGTGTTGTTGTCGAGAATGCCTGAGCGGCAAGCGAAGATGCGAACTGCCGCCGCTCGTCTCTATCGATAGGGGTGGCGCTGCGTTGCTCGATATGGGCTAGTCCGCGCACTATGGCGTCGACATGTGCCGACGAGAACGCGCCGTCTGCGGAGAACCCGTCGACAGTGCCGAGGCTGCCGAGGGCCCGACCTATGCGTACCCATCGGTGCGCGTCGGCGGGAGCCACTCCGAGTTCGCCCAATAGTTCAGTCATCTTGCGGCCCTGGCGTTTATCGACGCCGAGCCTACATAGCGTGGCCGTATGTGCGGCGAGCTGGTGCTCGGTGACGTTGCGCAATTCGATCAACGCGCGGATAGTCTCGCAGGCGAGGGTGGCGTCGTCGTGGTTGGCGCTCACGGCATCGCGAACCACGGCGATAGCGTCGCGCAGCGCGGCGGAAACAGAGTGGGTGGAAACAGGGTCGGCGAAGACGGGGTCGGCAAGAACAGAGTCAGTTAAAACGGCTATTGGCGACGAATCGGGCATGACTCCAAGGTACACGAATGGACGTTCGAATCAAGGGCTATTTCTGCTGGTAGAAGGCCTGTGGATAACTCGGTTTCAGGCGGCGAAATTGTCGGTGGCGAGTGGTATAGGCGACCAATTACGTGCCGAGGTTCGAGCACTCGCCCGAGCCGGACTAGAGCGAACGTGGAGGAGTGCGTACGGTCCACTGCGCGTCGTCGTATCAGCAGAATGCGCTCACGAGCGGCAATGCGATGCAGCGTCGAAATCCGTCGGTCATTGGTTCATCGGGCTTTGAGGTCGCCGGTGTTCACGACGAGCAACGGTGTGCACGCCGACTCTGATCCGGCCGGGTTCACAGCTCAGAGGTCGGAGTGCAAAGACGAAGGTGAACAGGTGGGAGTGGCGTACGCGGCCCAGTTGTACGGGAGCGCGGCGTCGTCGCACTACAGCAAGCTCGGACCATCGACGCCGGCTGTGAAAGGTTATGTCGCGGTGTGGGTTTCGGGATTGTCGAATGGCACCGGGGGAGCGGGTCATGTCGCGATCGTGCTCGCTGACCAGGGTGGGTCGTTGCAGATTCTGACGCAGAATTCAGGTGCCACGCATATCGGATCGATGAGCAAGGCCTACTTGACCGGTCTTCTGCGTCCCAAGAACCTGACGCCACCGTCCAACAATCCGATCGGGTCGATCGATGAAGTGGCGTCGCCGCGTGCAGGAGTGGTGCGGATACGAGGTTGGGCACCCGACCGCGACGATGCCGGCGCAAGCATTCAGGTGCATGCTCACGTCGGTGGACAGGCGGGTGCGCCGAACACCGAGGAACATCCCGTCGTCTTGAATAGTGCTGGCCCGGAAGTCAATTCGACGATCGGCGTGCCTGGAAACCCACGGCTTCGACGCGACCTTCGCCGTGAGCAAATCGGGAAACGTGCCGGTGTGTCTGTGCGGGATCAATGTCGGCGGCGGCGGCAATGTTCTTCTCGGTTGTCGCACGGTCAGCATCGCTGATCCACACCCGCGCGGCAGCCCCGACGAGGTGAAAGCGCTCGGCTTTGGCGCAGTCAAGGTGCGCGGGTGGGCATTTGACCCGAGTGGCAGCGGCAAAAACATCGACGTCCACATGAATGTGGGACCGCAACCGGGCCAATCGGGAAGCTACGCGAACGTCCTGACGGCAACCAAGTCGCGACCCGACGTCAATACCGCGTACGGAATCACCGGCAACCACGGGTTCGAGACCACCGTCTACACGAAACGCCGTCGGCCTCAAACCGTCTGTGCGTATGGCATCAATATCGGTGAGGGCTGGACCAATCCCCAGGTGAGTTGCAAGACGGTGACTGTCAAGTAGTTCTGGCACTTAACATTTCGCGGTGTCGTGCAGCGGTGCCCAGTGTGTTGTACTCGACTCACTTCGCCACCCGGCCCGCCACGAAATGCCGCCGGCACAGCGCTCGGTACTGCATCGGTCCGTCGGCAGTATCTCCGACGGCGACCACGTCTCCGGTCCGCACCATCACGCCGTCGACGATGCGCGCGTTCATGAATGCTGTTCGGCCACACCAACACAGCACGACGGCTTGCAGCCGGTGCATCTCGTCTGCCACCTCAACGAGACGTGCAGCGCCGTCGAACAGCTTTGATCTGAAGTCGGTGAGGAGTCCGTAGGCGAAGACGTCGAGACCGCTCTCGTCGACGATTCGCGCGAGTTGATCGACCTGCGCGACGCTCATGAACTGCGCCTCGTCGCAGACGACGTAGTCGATTCGCGAACTGGGGAAGCCCTCGACGAGCGCAAAGACGTCTGTGTCGTCGTCGATCAGCACGGCGTCGGCGACAAGTCCGATCCGACTTGTCACCAGCGACTGGCCCGAGCGATCGCGATTGGTCATAAGCACACCGACTCTGCCCTGTTGGCCCTGATTGAAGTGCGTCTGCAGCGCGAGCGTCGTTTTACCCGCGCCCATCGGACCGTAGTAGAAGACGAGGCGACCCGGCTCACCCATTGCGCAACCTCCAGACGACGACCGTCACATGATGCTGCAGACGCGGGCCGATCGCACCACTCGCGCAGGAGTATCCCGACGACGCCGGTCAATACGTAAGGTGAACAGCCCTCCTAGGCGGCCGAGTCGCAGACCGCGACGCTGAGCCCGTTCTCCTCACAACAGAACACGGCAGTCTGCTCTGGATGAGCCGCGGGCGTCACGCGTCGTCCGACGCTTCACCCGCATACCGCGCGATGGTCCCGTCGACGAGCGCTGCGATGTGTGTCCGCACGTCGTAGCTGGCCGCGTACGAACTCCACACGGGTAGCACGCGCGCGAGGGCAGGGTACTTCTCTTCGACGGTGCTCGGATCGACCGTCTCCAGCCACGACTTCTTCTCGGCATACGCACGGTTGACCTCATGCCACTGAAGCTCGAACCCGATGAGCGACCACACCGCCCGCCATAGGTCGTATGCCTGCTCGTCGTTCAGTCCCATGTCGTTAGCGGTGGAGATGAAGGCGTCGATCATCGCGTACGGCGGCACCCCCGTGCTCGCACCTTGATGAAGGAGCTCGGGCAGCCAGGGGATCGCGGCCAGGCCCGCATAGGTGTCGTAGAGCTGAGCCAACAGGCGGTCACGCGGGCCGCCTCTAGGCCTGTGCCACTTCACCCTGCTGGTGACCTCGGCAATCACCATCGACAGCAACTCGGCCTTGCTGCTGACGTAGTGGTAGACCGCCATCGGCCGCAGGTCCATCTCCTCGGCGAGCAGCCGCATGTTCAGCGCGTCGGCGCCGTCGCGATCCAGGATGCGGATGGCGGCGTCGACGATGCTTGCTCGGCGTTGCTGCGGTGTGACAGTCACTGAATCCAGATTCACACAAGCCAAGCGGGCCCGCCAGCCGTGGTCCGAGACAGAGCTGTGGCGACATCTGCCGACTGTCGGGTGCGAGCCCGTAGCTCTGTGGTGGTAAGAACGTTTGCTGATTACCTTCAAACCCTTGTGCGGTAAGCACAGAGAAAAATCAACAAATTGAGATATTGCGGATTTCTCTATCTTCCGCCCGGACGTTTCGAACAGTCCGTCTCGTCTGAGCCGACGTGCGTCGATGATCCACTGGTGAACGTCCGTCCGCAGGTCAGGGCTAGTCTTTGGGCTGAGGGTCCGCGCTGGCGCGTGACCTCGCTTACCTTACTCACAGGTATGAATTGCGTGCTGCGTTGACTCAGGTTATGTTTCTCGCATCGATCGCAGCGTGGCGTCGTACGCGTAAGAAAATCTCTTCATCTGATGTTCACAGAACGGTGTTGAAATCATGCTTCGGTGTAAACCGGGGGAAGCATGGGGGGTTAGGGGCAGGTCGAGTTCACGGCTTGCCGAACGCTGCGACGGTGCTGTCGATCAGTGTCGTGGCGTAGGTGAGAACGTCGTACCCCGACGTGTACTCACGCCCGCGGGGCACCGCGCTGACGATCGTCGGGAGGTCACACGTCGCATCCGGGCTGATCGCTTAGTGCCTGCCTGTGTCGACTGGCCAGCGTCGAGGCGCATCGCCCCACTCCAGTACCGAGCGGATCAGAAGCCACACCGAATGCTTCTGCCCGCCGCGTGCGCACGTCCAATACGCCAACGCAGTTGCGGCCGGATATGTCGATGCTGGCACGCCGCGACGGCTACTCGCTGGTCGTCCGAACCACGCTTCCGCACATCGGTCCGGTTACGCCTAGTTACCGAAAGCAATAGATACCGAACGTGGGGCTGCTGTCCAACCGTGAACTCCTTGACCTGAAGGACGAGCCGAACAGTGTGTAGTCCGATCAGATGAATTACACACCGGCAACCGTTTCGTACACGTGCGGTTTACATGCACGAACAACTTAAGCAACACGCACATGTGACGGTCAGGGCGCTCACAGTGTCAGTGGGATCTGTTGTAGTGCAAACGTGTTCGCACAACACAGTGACCGCAGTCACATCTATGAAACACGCACAACGAGCGAAAAGAGACCCCCGAATTGTGTCGCAATTACGAGCATCGTATCTTTCTCGTACGCGTGCGAAACACTCTGGACGTATGCGCTCCACCGTCGGGGTTGGTTCTGTCGTGAGTACCTCACGCGTCAAGAAGGAGAAGGAAGTGTTCCTTCGTTGCGTCGAGATCGATGCTGGCCGCTTCGTGCGGTCGACGCCGCGCTCGTCTGGCTACCAGGTGGCGTCATGACCGCCGAACGCGAGCTTTCATTTGGCAACGGGTCTCGTAGGTTTTTCCGTACCTCGGCGAGGACGTCTATCGGGTCGCCCCGAGCATGGGTGTCGGCATACCTGACACGGGTCAGCTGGAGCGACGCAGTCGTGGTGACCGTCGCTGTGCTCGCCGCGCAGATCTTCCGCTTCGGATCCGACGACCCGCTGCAGCCGAATGGCGGATGGGGCCTGCCTGCAGCCGTAGTGTCGATCGCGCTGATCGTGTGCTGGCTACTTGCGCTACGAGCGACTCAGTCGCTCGATCGCCGCATCGTGGGCTCGGGACCGCAGGAGTACAGCCGAGTGATTACTGCATGCCTGTCACTGTTCGGCGTGCTGGCAATGCTTGATCTTGTCTTCCGACTCAACATCGCACGCGGGTTTCTGCTGATTGCGTTACCTGCCGGCACGTTGGGACTCCTTCTCACGCGCTGGATGTGGCGTAAAGACCTGATTCGGCAGCGCGCCAAATCGCAGAACCTGGAGCGAGTGCTGGTGGTGGGAGCCGTCAGCCCGTCCAAACCCCTCGTCGAGCGCCTGCTCAAGAGCCCGACACTCGGCTACGACGTGGTGGGCGTGTGTCTTCCGCCGAGCCGACGCGGAACGCCCGAAGAACTACGGGTAGCAGAGCAGATGATTCCCGTGTTCGGTGACTTCGACGACGTACGTGACGCCGTGCTGCACACGGGAGCAACCACCGTCGCGGTGACGAGCGCCGAGGCACTGGGCCACCAGGCAATGCAGGATCTCTCCTGGGACCTCGAAGGCATTCACGTCGAAATGCTTGTGGCGCCCGGCGTCACGGACGTGGCTGGACCACGCATGATGGTCCGCCCGGTCGCCGGCCTGCCACTGCTGCACATCGACAAGCCCCGCTACGAGGGAGCGAACAAGTTCCGCAAGGGATTCTTTGACCGCTTCGGTGCGGGCATCGCGCTGTTGCTCGCGGCGCCGGTGATGCTCTGCGTGGCATTGGCGGTCAAGCTCGATTCCCGCGGACCGATCTTTTACAAAGCCACGCGGGTCGGCCTCAACAACGAACCCTTCAGCATGTGGAAGTTCCGGTCGATGGTTCAGGACGCCGACCAGAAGAAGGCAGAGCTTGCGCACCTCGACCAAGGTGCAGGTGTCTTGTTCAAGATGCGGGACGACCCGCGCGTGACGAGAGTCGGCAAGTTCATTCGTAGATACAGCCTGGACGAATTCCCGCAGCTCTTCAACGTGCTCGGCGGCTCGATGAGCCTAGTGGGGCCGCGACCACCGCTGCCCGACGAGGTCGAGAAGTACGACGGCCGAGTGTCCCGGCGGATGCTCGTGAAGCCAGGAGTTACCGGACTGTGGCAGGTGTCGGGGCGATCTGATCTCACTTGGGAAGAGTCTGTGCGGCTCGACCTTTCATACGTGGAGAACTGGTCGATGATGCAGGACATTGCAATTCTGTGGCGCACAGCGCAGGCGGTACTGGCGAAGGAGGGGGCGTATTAACGCGAGAACAATTCTGAACTTCAGGGTCGCGCACCCGATCCCTGGGACCAGGGTCAACTCGAAGAAAACCTGAATTGTGAGCGCTACCAAAGTTTCCACGAATGCCACAACGCTCAGCCAAAAGGCTGGCAGGAGAGTCGACTGCCTGATGGCCAACAAAGCCCCCGATGTTCCCAGCCCGATACCATTGAGTTTCGCTAGCCGACGGGAGGTTCACGAGGAGATCGTCGACCGCATCAGGCACCAACGCGGCGGACTCATTGTTACGGTAAACACGTCTATCGCTCGCCAGATAAGTCGTGGGGGTACACCATATCCAAGGGATAAGGTGGTGATGTGGACGGCTGACGGCAAGCCGCTCATGTGGATAGCGCGGCTCGAGGGGAGCCCGAGGCTAGAGCGCATCACAGGCGCTGATCTAATGCTCGAACTGCCCCGGTCCATCGCGCGTAGTTCTCCGGATACTCCCATCTGCGTGCTTGGACGGGGGGCGAGGAGGCCTCCCAAGTCCTTGCAAGGCAGAATCCGACACTGAAGTTCAGCGGAGGTGATCTACCATCCGCAGATGGCGCATCCAAGGCCATGATAAGCGCGGCACTGGCCCAACTACCAAAAACGCCTGCAATTGTGCTCGTAGGGCTGGGCTATCCAAAGCAAGAGATTCTGTCCTGTGAGCTACTAAACCGTCGTCCGGATTGCATCTTCATTGGCACGGGGGCGGCGGCACAGTTCGCATCGGGGCAGATAAGAAGGGCTCCATTAGCGGTTCAACGTGCTGGCTTCGAGTGGCTCTGGCGTCTAGCGAGCGAGCCCAAGCGTCTAGCTGTGCGATACCTTGCCAATGACCTTCCGTGGTTCATCGTCCGATGTCTGAAAGGTTTGAAGGCTCGACTATTACAGGGCGTAAAACCATTCAGGGCTCAGCCGAAAACCGAAAACCACCAAGTGCCAAATGACGATCCTGAGAGTTAGGAAGAGAGTGATCGACAAATACTCTGCGGAGGCGGACAAGGCGCCGCTAAACATCGCAATCCTAGGGCTAGGCTATGTAGGTATTACTGCGGCAGCCTGTCTTCTCAGTCAGGGACACACCGTCGTGGGTGTCGACGTAAACGCCGGTAAAGTACAACAGGCCGCTCGCGGAATCTCTCCAATTGCCGAACCCGGAGTCCCCGAGATGCTGCAATCGGGATTTGATGACGACCGCCTGTCTGCCACGACAGAGGTTCCAGAATTGTCGGGTTTCGACTGTGTGATCATATGCGTGGGAACACCTTCCGCACCTGACGGGTCCCACAACCTAAGCTTTATACTAGAAGCTGCACGGCAAGTCGCGGACTCGATATCTTCGGGTGAGCAGAGCCAGCGCACAGAACCGATCTCAGTCATATTTCGATCAACGTTCCGTCCTGGAACGATGGAGAACGTAGTAGTACCGCTCTTCCAAAGCAAGTTGGGAGACTCATACAGCGATTACGTTGATCTCGTTTACAATCCTGAGTTCCTACGCGAAGGGACTGCTGTTTCCGACTACTTCAATCCACCCAAAATCGTTGTCGGATCAGCGAAACAATCACTGCCTGAGGCTGTGAAAAAGTTATACTCCGGCGTCAATACTCCACACTATTTCACGACAGGGTTTCGCGAAGCTGAGCTTACGAAATTTGTCGACAACACCTGGCATGCGGTTAAGGTTTCATTTGCGAATGAGATCGGCAGGATTTGCTCTGCCTATGATGTCGATAGCTCGGTCGTCCATAGAATTTTCGTGTCTGACTCTAAACTAAATATATCTCAATACTATTTAAAACCGGGAGGAGCTTTCGGCGGCTCGTGTCTTCCCAAGGACGTGCGTGCTACGCAGTACATTGCATCCGCTGCAGGCATCAAGTGCGAACTCATTGATTCCGTGCTTACCTCGAACGAGTCACACAAGCAGCACCAATTGATGCGGGTACGCCGTCTCGCCTCACCGCCCGCGAGGGTGCTCATTGTAGGATTGGCCTTCAAATCTGGGACCGATGATCTGCGGGAGAGTCCCAACGTGACGTTAGCTGCGGATCTGGTTAGTGACGGTTATGAGGTCTCCATATACGACCCTATAGTTAAATCTGCAAATATAGTCGGCCAAAACTTTGGATATCTAATAGACCGGATACCGAATGTTTCAGAGAAGCTCTTGAGCGGTGAGAATATCGATGCGGGCGACTATGACTTGGTTGTCGTTAACAACTCGCTAGTTGCTGACCTTGACCTCGCCCTCGCGAAGAAGATAGTAGACCTAAGGGTGGTCACTGGAGGATTATCGGGAATCGAATCTCATGGCTAACATCTCTGTCAACTGGGTATCGCACCATCGCCGAAGCGATGAGGTAGCTGAGGCGCTGGAGCTTACGCCATATTATGTCGACAATGATTCACCCTCATTGATTGTCCGCTACGCAATGAACTGGCTCGAAACACGGAGGATAGTAAAGCAGGAAAAGCCCCGAGTGTGCGTCGTAATGCAGCCCCCGATTGTGGCGCTATTTGCCCTATTGCCATACGCACTAACCCACCGATGCAAACTCGTCGTAGATGTGCACAGTGGCGTTCTGTTCGATCCAAAATGGAGGTGGGGCTTCTCTCTCCTGGCCCGTATTGCTGCCAGAACAGGCGGCGCTGTTGTGCCAAACTCCGAACTTGCCGACGGTCTAAGGCAACGCTCCGTCGACACAGTGCTAATAACAAACTTGGTTAGACTAGCGGAATTTGCGCCAGACCTTCCTGATCAAGTCGCCGAGTTCAGAGGAAGCTACGTGCTTGCGCCACTCGCGTACGCGCATGACGAACCAATCGAGGAGATCCTTGAAGCTGCACGTGCCACTCCCAATATCGTGTGGGTACTAACTGGTAAGGCCCCCAAGGGCTTGATGGACACTTCGCCGCCCAATATCATATACCCTGGCTATGTTAGCCGTGATCACTATCAGGCGCTGGTGGCTAATAGCGCCTTGATAGTGGGGTTGACAACTAAAGAAAGCACGATGCAATCTGCAGGCTTCGAAGCTATCGCGGCGGGCAAGCCTTTCGTAACATCTGACACAAGGGTCTTACGCGAATATTTCGAGAACGCGGCGGTCTACACCTCAATCGATGCTGACGAGATTGCTGGCAATGTGACGGCAGTGCTGCAGAACATTGATGATTGGACTAAGCGAATGGCGGCGCGGCGCGAGGACAGAATTGCGATCCAACGTATCCAGGTCGAGAATGCTCGGCAATGGATTGGCAAGCTCGCGAGTACTTCGAAGTAGACGGATCGGGTCATTGAGTCATGAGATACCGCACGATAGCAGACGTCAGAGGTACTACTGCGTTGAGGCCGAGCATCACCCCAATTGTTGTGATATTTCGAAACGACTTCGAGCAGGTCGCTAAGTTATTGCTGAGTATCGAGGCGTCCATAATTGAAGCAGGTTGCTCAGCGAAACCTCCGATTGTCGTGATCAATGATGACGAAGCGCCTAGTTTCTACCTATCTCGGCATACCTGGACCGTAGTCGCTGGCCACGGCAATGTTGGATTCGGCGCCGCAGTCAATATTGCAATTCCATACGCAACGTCTGATTACATCTTTATCGTGAACCCCGACTGTCAGGCCGAGCCGAGTGAATTGCAATCACTCTTCGCGGAAGCAGTCAAACATGACATGGTGTTGTACGCTCCGCTGGTAAAGACACCCTCTGGCGCAATCGACTACAAGATGTACGAGAACTGGACATTCACGCCGTTTCGGAGGGCCTCGCTTCTGATTAGCTATGTGTTCTTCAATATTTCGCGAAGGCAAACGCTATGTAGGGGAATTAAGCTTCCAGGAACGGCAATCGTCACAACAAAATCTACTGCCCTTTCGCTTGGTTCGATTTTTGATGAGCAGTTCTTTCTCTACGGTGAGGATCGTGACCTTGCGCTTCGATGCAGGCGTATCGGTATTGAACAGCGTGTCGTACGCAGTTCTAATATCGTACATATAGGAGGAGAAAGTGGCGCAGGAATTGAAGACTTTGTGCAGACGGAAAAAATTAAGAGCAATCTCCGAATTGCAATGAATCGTTATGGCCGACTCGGATTCGAGGTCCTTGCTTGGAACCTTCGTGCCGAGTCGTGGATAAAGGATCGCCTGAGAGGCACGCGGACTTCTGTGAAGGTGCGTTCAGACGTAATGGCGTGTCGTCGACAGCTGGAAGAAGCCATATAGGATGAGAACTTCTTGGTATAGGAGACGGTCTTGAAGGTCTTGGTCTTGTGGGCCGACGATCGATCGGCAAACTACGGCGTGCGCGTGCTCGCGGAGGGAGCGGGGCACCTGAGCCGGGAAGCCTGGGGCGACGACATCGAAATTCAATGGCAGGATTTCGGACGGCCGGGGTTGCCCGGTTCGTTCGGCGTACGGGCCATTGTTCGAGATATGTTGAGCTTCGGACGATCCGGGCCCATACGCTCGGTGCTTAGGTGCGCCGATATTGTCGTCGATACTGGAGCTGGGGATAGCTTCAGCGACATTTATGGTCTAAAGCGACTGTTTGTAATGGTCTATGTACAGTTGCGGTGCATCTTTCTGGGAAAGCCTCTCGTGCTTTTTCCGCAAACTATTGGCCCTTTTCATACACGTATTGGGGCACTGGCAGCTGGAGCCGTACTTGAGCGTGCAGCGTGTGTAATTGCCCGAGAACCGCATAGCGCAGATGTGGCGGTGCAGAATCGTGCTCAGGAAGTGCTAACGTCAACGGACCTCGTCTTTGCGTTGCCTGTTCACGCGCAACCTACCCATCGAAGAGATGTTGTAGTCAACGTTTCGGGACTGCTTTGGTTTGACAATGGTCATGTATCGTCCTCCTACTATCGCGAGCAAACCATTGATTTGGTTAGACAGTTAAATGATCGAGGAAGGCGCGTCACTCTGTTAGCCCACGTGGTCGGGAGTCCGTCCGGTAATGATGACGCAACCGCGATAGCGCAGATGCTTGAGTCCGGTGTCAAAGTAGAGGAAGTCGTTATTCCCACGTCCTTGGACCAGGTTAGAGAGACTCTAGGCTCAGCGGCCTGGGTTGTGGGCGCTCGCATGCACGCGTGCCTAAACGCTGTATCGCAAGGCGTACCAGCCATTAGCTGGGGATACTCTGATAAGTTCCTGCCACTGATGGACCATCTCGGTTGGCACACCTCGCTCGATCTGCGAAAGAAGCCGCAGGCGGCGCGCCAAACTATTGAACATATCGATAGCTCTCCACTTGGCGTCGACGATCAGCATCTGAGGAGCAGCCTGGGGAAAGTGCGATCATCCGCTGACGGAGACCTGGGTTCCGCGGTTAATGTGCTGAGAGTGGTGCTTGGTGCAGTTAGATAAAGAAATTGAGAACGTCGTTCGGCGAGGGGTATGCGCAGGCTGCGGCGCTTGCGCGTGGGCGTTTGATGGAGTCGACATGGGCCTCTCTGAGGAGGGGTACTTGAGGCCGCAGATCGACAGAAGGAAGACCGGAGGCCACTCGTCTGCCGATGCGCAGCGTTTTCGGGAGTTCTGTCCAGGTGTAAAGGTGGTGTCTCCTGATCACGCAGGTGCCGAGATTGATCCGGTATTCGGGCCCCTGATTTCAGTCTGGAAGGGCTATGCTGCGGATCCGGAGCTCAGGTTCAAGGGTAGTAGTGGTGGAGTGATCACCGCGATAACGGCATGGCTAGCGGATGAGCACTCACGTGTGAGTCTTGGTGTCTGCCAGTCGCGTGAGAACGCGTCACGGACGGTGCCGATCGCCATAACCTCAAGAGAGGATGCCCTTAGGGCGTCAGGCTCCAGGTATGCGCCCTGCTCCTCGGTGGCAGGCGCAGGCGAACTTGATAGTTCTTCTGCGGTGGTAGGGAAGCCTTGCGAGGCAGCTGCTCTGCGACAATACTATTCAGCGCTAAGAAGGCCAGATGATTCTCCATTGCTCATCTCCTTCTTATGCGCAGGCACGCCAAGTCAGCACGCCACCGACAGCCTCCTTGAGGCTAGCGAGGTGAAGCTGGAGTACGCGACGCGGTTAGACTATAGAGGTGATGGTTGGCCTGGAATGTTTTCGGCCGATGACTCACTTGGTAATCACGTAGAAATTTCTTATGCGGAGTCGTGGGGCAAGCATCTTGGCCGTCGTTTGCAGTGGCGATGCAAGGTGTGTCCGCACGGCACGGGCGACCACGCAGACATCTCGGTCGGGGACTTCTGGGAGACAGACGACAAAGGGTTCCCAAACTTCACGAGCCGCGATGGCACCTCGCTGGTGTTGGCGCGAACCGCGAGAGGGCATGAGCTGATTCAGCGTGCGATTCGCGAGGGCATCCTATGTCTGCAACCAGCTGATATTCGCAAAGCTTGGCAAATACAACCGCTCCAAACCGACCGTAGGCTCGTACTCGCCTCACGCATTCTTGGAAGCAGAATCGGAGGACGAGTAGCTCCACGCTACTACGGCTTCCAGCTATATAAGGGAGCCTTTCGCTATCCTATTAGATCCGTTCGAGCGGTTCTAGGCTCCTTTCTGCGAGCGCGGGCTACGATCCGAGCGCGCTCAGTGTTGAGCACCAAGGATTTGGAGTAGTCATGCTGCAGAGAAGAGTTCGCCTTCGTTCAGCAATATCTGGAATGTCGCGGTCAGCGTCTCTGTTGGTTTTGGGGCGACTTATCTCGACTGCCCTCGCACTGGTGACTGCCCCGATCGTCGCTAGAGCGCTGGGTCCGGATGGACGTGGCGAAACTGCAGCGGTTATAGCTCTGAGCGTTATCCTCCCTGTCCTCTTCAGTATTGGTATGCCGATCGAGGTAAGAAGAATTTCTGCTCTCGGTCAAGGCGAGGCTGCGCTGCGAACGGCAAGGGTTTGGTGCGTGCTTGCAATTCCCATCTGTGTTGGCGCGGCCGCACTTCTCCGGGCCTCCTTATTTCGAGACTTTGATCGTGCAGCACAGATAACCGCTTTTGTCGCCGTTTGTTGCGTCCCAATCTCGATTCTTTGGACACTTGATGTTAGCTATCTGGTGGCGCTCGAGAAGTACAGATCTGTATTAGCAGTGCTACTAAGCCAGCCGTGTACATACCTGGTGTCGGTTATCGTTGCGCTATCTCTCGTTAGCTTAACTCCAGCCGCCGTGATCGTTTGCAGCGTTGCGGGAACAGTTGTGGCAGGAGCCGTGTCGTTTACATTGACGCGGGTATCAATTCGAGGCGCTTACGCGCGACCGGTGCCAATGTTACGAAACAGTATACGTTACGCGGGAAGTGCGGTCGCGGAGGCCGCAGGGAACCGCGTCGATCAAGTTGTGGGGCTTCCAGTGTTAGGAGCCACAGAAGCTGGCTTCTACTCGGTTGCGGCCACAGTCGCGTCAGTTCCCATAGCCTTCGGTCAGGCAGTTGGTGCGCGGCACTTTCCCAAAGTTGCTCGTGCGAAGATCGCGGGAAATATTCTCGCCGCGCGTGCAACGGCCGCTCGACGTGCTGTGGCGACGTCGGCCAGTGTGCTCCTGCCGGCGATCCTCGCCGTATTTGTTGGTATACCTGTCATCTTTGGGTCCGAGTACTCTGGGGCAGTCATTCCGGCAATTGTTTGCACAATTGGTTCATCTGCAATGATCGTCTCATACGTCCTATCATTGACGCTCGCAGCTGAAGGCCGCGGTATTCGAATGGCTGTCACGCAAGCAATTGCTCTGTGCGTAGGAATGATCGGTCTACTTCTTTTGGGGCCCAAGTTTGGAGCGGTCGGCGCAGCGGTTGCCAGCGCGCTCTCGTCTCTCGCATTGCTGATAATATTGGTCGCAGTAAGTGGGCTCTCTTTTCGAGATCTCAGGCCGCGATTGTCGGATTTCAGACACGCATTCGCGGACATGCTATCGAAGGGAGAGTGATGAAGTCAGGTGTAGAACCTAGGTCGTTTTGCGTGGCCTCATGTGGTTCGTCGACAACTTCTGCCAACACACTCTGGAAAGTCTGCGTGTGATGTATGCATCCTTGGTAGTAGTTGGTCTGGCGGTATTGCTAGCTCTAGTGGTCGTTCCACAGTGTGGCATTGCAGTTACAGTGTTCTTATGTACTGCCGCATTTCCTGCTGGAATACCGCAGGGCCTGGCGGTTGGAGGCGTAACGGTCTTTTTTTCCGAGCTAGCGCTTTTGCTTTGCGCGGTCTATTGTCTGATTGCGCTCTCTAAAAGCACAATCACAGACGCGGTTGGCGCAGTTCTTGCATGCACCACAATAGCGTTTGGTGTTGGGGGCATACTAGCTGGATATGACATCAGTGTGGTTGGTAGTGAGACCAGAGGATTGATGGCCTTTGCCGCGGCAATCGTAGTCGCAGGGCGTATCGTAGCTGCTAAAGCGTGGTATTGGGCGTATTTAGGTGTATGCATTACGCTCTGGTTCTCTGCGGCTGCTGTAATTCTAGGAAACTTGGGCGTGATTGTGCTGAGGGCGAGGGCCGACGACGCGTCGATCCTCGCGGAGGGTTCTGCTCCGAGCGGAGTCGTTCGCGTACTGACGCCAGCGACCCAACTTGGAGTAGCGACCTTGGCCGTGTGTATTTCAGTGACGATCCTAAACCCTCGTCGTGCTGCATCAGTACTTGCGCTGGTGTTGCCTGCCGCTGTAATTACAATATTTGCTTTCTCGCGAAATTCTATCGTGATTATTGGTTTAACAGTTATATTGACCCCGATTCTGGCTCGAAGCGGCCGTGGGTTGCTGCGAAGTATAGGAGTTACGGCGGGGTTTGTGTTGGTGTATTTCCTGTTGGGATCCGCATTATCGAGCGTGTCCGATATACGGGCTCTTCGAAGTTAGCCGGGCACTGCTCAGCAGTGGAATTGCTGGTTGTTGGCCCGCTGGGCGCGGGTGCAGTGGA
>NZ_LZTC01000047.1:0-605 GCF_001665905.1 Gordonia sp. 852002-50395_SCH5434458 | reverse complement strand
GTTGTGGACGCTGCTGGGGCGCGGGCCGCGGCGCGGCGCGGCGGTTGACCGGCGGCCCGGCGGGAGGTGCGGGGGGCCCGGCGGGACGTGTGGGAGGCCCGGCGGTGGGCGGCCCCGACTGGCGCGGGACCCGCGCGGCCGCCTGAGCGGACTCGACCACCACGAGGTTGCCGCCGCAGCGCGGACAGTGCTCGCGCCCGTCCCGGTGCGGTGCCTGGATGCGGCACCGCGGACACATGTCGTACATCGTGCCGCCGCTAGTTCGCGTCCGGAGAGTTGCCGGAACCCGTGTCTCCCGGTCCCGTCTGCACCGGCTTGTTGTTCTCGATCCACGCGATCATGCCGCCGCGCACACACGAACCGTCGATTCCCGCCTGCTCGAGGTACTGCAGGACACGCATCGAGCGTCCGCTGGAATGGCAAATGACGAGGAGTTCTGAGTCCAGGTCGATCTCGTCCAGTCGGCCGGGAATCTCGCCGAGGGGTATATGCACTGCGCCTCGGACGTGCCCCGCGTTCCATTCGTCGTCCTCGCGCACGTCGAGGAGAACGCGGCCGGGCTCGTCGGTGAAGTCGTCCGGCAACTCGGTCACCGGTACCTGTGG
>NZ_LZTC01000046.1:0-52329 GCF_001665905.1 Gordonia sp. 852002-50395_SCH5434458 | reverse complement strand
TATGCGATCGTCGGCAGCGTCAGATGTGTATAAGAGACAGCGCTGGTACCGTGAACCCCAACTGTGACAGAAGGGGCTGGTGATACCAATGGGACGAACACTTCAGCGCGCTGCGCTCGCGGCTGCTACCGGACTGACGGCCACGTCGACGCTCCTGGCGACGGCCGGGTCCGCGCACGCCGCGCCGGCCGCCGACCCGCAGATCCCTGCGTCGTCGATCTCGCAGACTCCGAATGCGGGCATCGCGACCAGCGGCGATATCCCCTTTGCTGCGTTCGTCGCTCCGATCGCGGCGGCGTCGCCCGACCCGAACACACTGCGCGTGTGGCTCGAGCCGATGCCGGGCAACGCCTGCGCCGCGGCGCTGCGCTCGGCGGTCGTCGGGTTCGAGTGGCACAACACCGCCACCAAGAAGTCCGGGACCACCACGTTCCCGGCATGCAAGGAGGGCAAGCCCGCGCTCAGCCCCGCACTGCAGACCGGGCCGGGACCGATCTCGTTCACCACGAGCGTCGTCGGACGCGGTGGCGCGACGTTCACCCTGAGTCCCGGAAGCGGCACCATCTCTCGCTGAACGCCACGTCGAGCGGCGTCGCCACGCACTAGTAGACAATTTCTCGAATCTGTACACCTCGTCGTAGAACGGGTTCTAGATTTGGCGCATGGCGCAGACCGTGACTGAACTCCTGATCGACCGTGACAACGACGACTCCCTCGCGATCCTGTACGACGACAGTCGCTGGACATGGCGCGAATACCTCGACGACGCGCGGCGCACCGCGGCCACCGTCCTCGGCCGCGCCGACACCGAGCGCCCGATGCACATCGGCGTCCTGCTCGACAACAGTCCCGCGATGCTCATCGCGCTCGCCGCAGGCGCGCTCGGCGGGTACGTGACGGTCGGGATCAACAACACTCGACGCGGCGAGGCTCTCGCCAACGACATCGTGCGCGGCGACTGCCAGATCCTGCTCACCGACGCCGAGCACCTTCCACTCCTCGACGGCCTCGAGCTCCCCGGAGTCGAGGTCATCAACACATCATCCGCCGAGTGGCCCCGACTTCTCGCCGACGCGGGAGAGCTGACCCCGCACTCGGTACCGACCGCGACCGACCCCTTCATGCTGATCTTCACCTCGGGCACGAGCGGCAACCCGAAGCCGGTTCAGTTGGCGCACATGCTCGTTCCGTTCGCCGGGCCGCCCCTGGCCGAGCGCTTCGGCATCACCTCCGACGACATCTGCTATCTCTCGATGCCGCTCTTCCACTCCGCGGCGCTCCTCGGAGGCTATTGCGTCGCTGCCGTTTCCGGCGCGGCGATGGTGCCCGCCAGATTCTCTGCGTCACGATTCCTCGACGACGTTCGGCGCTACGGCGTCACCTACATGAACTACGTCGGCAAACCTCTCGCCTACATCCTCGCGACTCCCGAGCAACCCGACGACGCAGACAACACATTGCGCGCCGCGTTCGGCAACGAAGCCACCGACCGCGACATCGACGACTTCGCACGACGTTTCGACTGCCAGGTCTGGGATGGCTTCGGCTCCACCGAGTTGGCGATCATCATCACCCGCGAACCAGGAACTCCACGCGGCTCCGTCGGGAAGGGATTCCCAGGCGTCGCCGTCTACAACCCCGCAACCGGGACCGATTGTCCACCAGCGCAATTCGACGACACCGGTGCACTCGTCAACGCCGACGACGCGATCGGCGAGATCGTCAACACCTCCGGCGCGGGCATGTTCACCGGCTACTACAACGACCCCGCGACCACGTCGGAAAGGCTGCGCGACGGCATGTACTGGTCGGGCGACCTCGCCTACAAGGACGTCGACGGATGGCTCTACCTCGCGGGCCGAACCGGCGACTGGATGCGCGTCGACGGCGAGAACATGACGGCAGGGCCCATCGAGCGAATCCTGTCGCGCCTCCCCGACATCAGTCAGGTCGCCGTCTACGCGGTTCCCGACGATCAGGTGGGCGACGCGGTGATGGCGGCCGTCATCCTCACCGACGACAGTTCCTTGACCCCAGGCGAGTTCGCGCAATTCCTTGCGGCGCAGCCAGATCTGTCGCCGAAAGCATGGCCACGGTACGTCCGCATCGCCGACGACCTGCCGACGACGGCGACAAACAAGATCGTCAAACGTCAGCTCAAACACGAGGGCGTGAGCGCAGGCGACGACACCCTGTGGGTACGCGAACCACGCGGCACCGAATACCGCGCGGCGTCGCCCGCGAGCGTGTGACATCTCGACGGTGACACCGATGCACGCGGGAAAATCGATGCTCCCCGAGCTCGGCTACTACGCACTCTCGCGGCATCCGGTCAGCCCTGCCAACCTCGTCGACGAGGCGAGGTTGGGGGAGCGCATCGGACTCGGCACCGCGTTCGTGTCCGAACGGTTCAACATCAAAGACGCAGCCGTGCTCAGCGGAGCCCTCGGTGCCGCAACGAGTCGCATGGGAATCGCCACTGCCGCAACAAATCACAACACCAGGCATCCCATCGTCACCGCCACGGTGGCGGCAACCCTCGCCGAGCTGACGAACGACCGGTTCGCGCTCGGCTTGGGCAGGGGCATCTCCGCACAGTGGCAGATCCTCGGCATCGACGATGTGACCAGTGCACAGTTGGCCGACATCAGCGACGTGCTGCGTCGACTGTGGCGCGGTGAGATGATCGGCGGCCACGACGGCCCCGCGGGCTCGTATCCACTGCTGAATCTCGGTGTGGCCGTTGCACCCGTGCCCATTCTGCTGGTGACCATGAGTGAAAGAACTCTGGAACTGGCGGGACGAATCGCCGACGGCGTCGTCCTCCACACCTTTCTCGACGACGCGGCGACGTCGAAAGCAGTGGCTACCGTTCGCGATTCAGCCGTCCGCGCAGGCCGTGATCCGGACATGATTCGGATCTGGTCGGTGCTGGCAACAGTCGGCGACGAGCTTGCGTACGAGGACCGTCTGCGCAGACTCTACGGCCGTCTCGCCACCTACCTGCAGGGCTACCCGGATGCACTCATGCGTGCGAACCGCTGGAGCACAGCCGATCTCGATCGTGTTCGCGCAACGTCTGCATTCTCCGACGCCACCGGCCCCATCGACGCCACCGCAACGGCCGAACAACTCGACGAACTCACACAGGCGATTCCGCAACACTGGGTCGCCGACAGCGCCGTCGGTTCGGCGTCTGACCGCGCCACCGCGGTGGCGAGGCAATTCGATCTCGGCGTCGACTCTGTCATCCTGCACGGCGCTACTCCGACCGAGCTGGCGCCGGTGGTCGACGCGTACCGCGCTAAGCGCTCCCCCACCGTACGCAATCTGCCCGCGAATCCAGGTCTGATGACACCGCGAGGAGCCGAGCCTAAAACACCGCGAGGAGCCGAGCTGTGACCACTCACCCAGGCGCCGAAATACCCACGGACATCAGCGATGTCACACCTGACTGGCTCACCGATCTCCTCTGCGCAAGCGGCTTCGACGACGCCCACGTCGTCGAGGTCGACGCAACGCCCGTCGGAACCGGCCAGATGGCGAGTTCGTATCGGCTTGCGCTGCGCCACGCCGCGCCGTGCCGCCTTCCCGACACGGTGGTCGCCAAGCTCGCAACCGGCCCTGCCGCCCAGCGCGAGTTCGGCTCAGGCGCTTTCCGAAACGAGATCCGCTTCTACCGGGAACTCGCCTCGACCTTCCGGGTACCGACACCCGCGATGTTCGCTGCCGTCAGTTCCGATTCGGGGAGCGAGTTCGTCCTACTCCTCGAAGACATCGCCGACGGCCGCCAAGGCGATCAGATCGCCGGGTGCAGTCCCGCAGAGGTGCGTGCGGTCGCGGTTGCGGCCGCAGGACTGCACGGCCCACGGTGGGACGACACCACACTCCTCGACGATTTCCCTCTCCCGACGCCGAGCGATTGCGACGTGTTGGAGTCACTGCTCGACCCGATGGCCGAGGTGTTTCGTGCGCGTCTCGCATTGAGCGACGCGCAGTCGTCCGTCGTCGACTGGTTGGTCCGAGACGCAGGCCCGTGGATACGGACACCTGCCGAGCACTTCGCCCTCATCCACGGCGACCTTCGGGCCGACAACGTCATGTTTCGCGACGACGGCTCGCTGTCCATACTCGACTGGCAGACGATCACCACCGGGAATCCCCTGCGTGACATAGCGTTTCTGCTCGCGACGAGTCTCACCCCAGACGACCGCAGGATGCATGAGAAAAGCATCGTCACCGACTACCACCACGCGGTGCGCGCATGGGGCGCTGCGCTGTCGACACCCGGCACGCCGTCGAGCGTCCTCGACTACACCTTCGACGACTGCTGGCGCGACTACATCGACAACCTCATCCAGGCTCCGCTGATCATCGTCTTCGGCGCCGCGGCTGCACAACCCACAGAAAGAGGTGACGCGATGTTCAGCGTGATGCTCGAGCGTACGGCTGCGGCAGTGGCCGATCTCGCCCCGGAGCGCCTGAGATGACCAGCCTGGTGATCGGGGCGAGCGGATTCCTCGGTTCGACGCTGACACGTCGACTCGTCGACTCGGGCGAAGACGTACGAATCCTGGTGCGCCCCAGTAGCGACACACGCACGATCGACGACCTCGACGTCGACCGGCACGTCGGCGAGTTGACTCACGCAGACACACTCGCCGACGCGATGTCGGGGTGTACCGATGTCTACCACTGCGCCGTCGACACGCGTGCGTGGCTCCTCGACCCCGCACCGTTGTACGAAACCAACGTCGAGCTTCTGCGCTCCGTGTTGGAGGTTGCTGCACGTATTCCACTGCGCCGCTTCGTCTTCACCAGCACCATGGCGACCATCGGCATTCCGAAATCGGGTCTCGCAGACGAAAACACCGAGTTCAACTGGGACCGCCGGGCAACAGACTATGTGCGATCGCGGGTCGCAGCGGAACGACTCGCGCTCGGCTACGCACGCGAGCACGCTGTACCGCTCGTTGCGATGTGTGTCTCGAATACCTACGGCGCCGGAGATGCGGTACCCACTCCGCATGGGTCGTTCGTCGCGGGGGCCGCACTCGGCAAACTGCCCTTCGGCGTGCGCGGGATGCGTTGCGAATCAGTCGGTATCGACGACGCCGCAGATGCGCTCGTCCTCGCCGCGGAACGCGGACGCAATGGCGAACGCTACATCGTCTCGGAACGGTCCATCGATCTCGGCGAAGTCATCCGCACCGCCGCCGCAACCGCAGGCCGTGCCGCACCCAGACCCGTGCTTGGCCGTGCCGCGCTCTATGCCGCCGGCGCGGTCGGTTCGGCGAAGTCCACACTTACGCGTACACCGGGCAAGCTACGCATCGGCACGGTGCGTCTGATGCACTGCATTCCAGAGATGAGCCACGACAAGGCTGTTCGCGAACTCGGATGGCAACCAAGGCCGGTCACCGAGGCGATTGCCGAAGGCGCACGGTACTGGGTCGAGCGGGCAGAGCAGCGCCGACGCCGCACCGACACACCCTCTCAGCGGTCGGGCTGAGCGCCAGGTGTCGTCGACACTCAGCACAGGTACGCGACGATCGCCTCGACGAGTCCGCGACGCCCCGCCTCGACGTCGGTGTAGGTCGACAGATTCGACTCCGACCACAATCCTCGCAAGGCACCCGGCAGAAATGACTGCACCCGTTGCGATTTGGTCTCGTCGACGTCGAGTCCGTCGAAGAAACGCGCATACGCCGCCGCCCACCGCTGCTCCCAAGCCGCCATAGCCGCCGCCGTTGCGGGGTAGGAACTTTCGAGCGCCGACGGATCGCCAGGAAGCATCTGTCTCAGATTTTCCACCGCGCGGCCTTCCCTTGCCGCGAGTGCGCGCCAGAACCGCTCGACCATGATCTCGATCCGCTCGGGCGCCGACATCGTGGCGTCGAGCGAATCGGGTGCGGGCTGCCAGACGTCGACGATGTGGTCGAGCACCGCGGCCCACAGTCCGTCGACGTCCCCGAATTGGTGCTGCATTGTCCCCCAGGTGACACCCGCTTGTCTCGCAACGAGATTCGCGCTCACCGGGTCGCCACCGCGGGCCGCGGCGAGCGTGTCGATCGCGGCGTCGATCACCTGCCTGCGGGTCTCGATACCCCGCTTGTTCAGCCGCGTCCCTTTGGCACTGACAACCATCTTTCGAATACTAGCGAATTGGACGGCCTCACCTCGTCCGCGAGATCACAACCGCATAGAACTATCTATGTCTTTTATCTATTCACCACACCTCATAGAGCCCTGTATGACACTATTCGCTCAATGTGACCTCGGCCACATTGCACTTCGTTAGTCACATGGGCCTTCTGCGGTGATCCGCCGGCTCAGCCCACCTCGAGATGAGGAAATCACATGAGTAAGAAGCGGACTCTCCTGACCGCGATCCTCGGCCTGCTCGGCGTCGTCTGTCTCGTCGTCGCAGCACTTCTGCCGACCGTCATCCGCAGCAACACCGCGCTGTTCCCCACCGATCTCGACCGCACCGCGGTACTGGCCGGTCGGGGCACACTCATCGACAGGGCGTCGTTCACCACGGCAACGCCGGTCGCCACCACCGCCGATGTGCCGATCGAGATCATCACGCGCAACCAATCTTCGCCCGGCGCAACCGACGACACGGCGGCCACCACGACAACGGTGACCAGTCGCCGGTCCGACGTCCCAGGCCAAGCGGGGGTGTTCGGACTCGACACGTTGGCGGGCACCATCGACCGCACGACATACGAGGTCGCCTCGAACCCGGAGCCGACGCTGATCACCGCGCCTGCGACAACACCGTCGAACGAGTCCAGTTATGCCGGAACACTGTTCACCTTTCCCATCGGAACGGACAAGTCCGACCACACGCTCTACGAACTGCGCGGACACACTCCGATCACCATGAAGTACGTCGACGACACCCGAGAGGTCAACGGCGTCAAGACCTATCACTTCCACGGTGAGGTCAACGCAGTCGACACCACAAAGACGCAAGGCGTCAACCAACAGACCCAGATCACCATGCCCGCATTCAAGTGGGGCATCCCCGGCGGAGCAATGGAGCCGGTCACCATGAAGCTCTTCTACAGCAACACCCGCGACATGTGGGTCGAGCCGACGAGCGGCACCACCGTCGACACACACACCACTCCGCACGCGTATTACGCACGGTCAGCGGATGATTCGTTCAAGGTCGACGCGATCAACGCCGACCTACGATTCGACGACGCCACACTGACGGCGCTCGCCAACGACGCCAGGGACGCGCGTCAGACTCTGCGCGCGACGTTCTTCTGGACGCCGATCGCACTGGGGATCGTCGGTCTCCTTCTTCTCGTCCTCGCGGCCGTGGTGTATCTGCGTCGCCCACGCAGGACACACGACGATCCGCACACGCACGGTCCCACCGCGACCGAACCGCCGCTGGGCGGCTCCGCGAACTGATCTCATAGATGCCGATTTGGTATGGGGTTTGTGCCGCAATCACGTGCAAACCCCATACCGATCTTCTCGACAACTCACTCTGAGAGCAGCCCTGCCAACTCCGCCAAACTGTATGGCTCCGTGTCTTTATGGTCGCGGTAGGCCACGAACGTCGGTTGGTGCGGATCGTATCGACCGATGAAACCCCCCGACGCCGTGAAGATCTGGCCGGTGATCCTGGCGGCGGCATCGCTCGCAAGGAATGTGTAGAGCTGGGCAACGTATTCGGGCGGTGCGGGAGCGAGCGCCGCGTCGCGGGTGAAGTCGTCCAGTATCCCTCTCGCATGCAGGCTTTCGATGTGTCTGACGTAGTCCGGCCCCGACGACAGCCTCGACTTCGCGCCGGGCATCACGACATTGACGCGGACCCCGGAACTCTTCAGATCGCCCGACGCGGCAAGCGCGAGGGCGTTCACCCCGCCCTTCGCCGCGGGATAGCCACTTCCACCGAACGTTCCCAACGACGCGGCCGACCCGGTCAACACGATCGAGCCCGATCGCTGTCCGACGAAAACCCGTGCAGCGGACTGGGTGAGGAAGAAGGCGCTCATCAGATGTGCGTCGAGCTGCTCGCGGAATTCGGCGGGCGTGATGGTCAGGACCGTCGACCCAGGGGGTTCGGCTATTCCCGCACAGTTCACGGCGACGTCGAGTGCGCCGAACGTGTCGAGCGCCGTCATGACCATCTTCTCGGCGACGCCCTCGTCGCCCGCCGACCCGCAGACGCCCACCGCGTAGCCACCGCCGCCTGTGATCTCGGCGACCGTGTCGTCGACGGCCCTCGCGTCACGGCCATTGATCACGAGCGAGACCCCGCGTCCGGCAAGGGCATACGCGACGTTCAGACCGATACCCCGCGTCGACCCCGCGATGATCGCGACTCGCCCGGACAGGTGCGCGTCGATCGGGACGTCGGCCGCCATCAGATCTCGATAGCGCAGTGTGTCGACATCAGACCGGACTGCCGATCGGCGTGATGGGCAGCGATCGCCCACGATCGACAAACTCCCATGCGGCACCGGAACTGAATCGTGCGATAGCGACCTCGCCGGACTCCGACCTCTCGTCGTCTGTGAGCGCGAACGTGACCTCCAGCGCTTCGCCGGTGTCGGTCACCGTCTCGACGTTCCAGTGCGCGTCGACACCTGTGGCGATCGCCTGCAACGGTTCGAGGTGCTCGGCGTCGAACAGCGTGAGCCAACCACCGTCGGATCGTGCATCGGAGCTGTGCGGAATAGACAGTACGACACCATCTTCGACGACTCGCGCCGTCACGCCGGTGTACTGCACGGGCCCGAGTACGGGAATCAGCGAGATCACGGTGGCCAATCCCTGCGCGTCGGGGGCGAGCGCCAACGCGCTGCGCAGTCGATCTGCCGCAAGGCCCGCGATACCGGTCAACTGTTTGCGATAGATCTCGTCAACCTGTTCGGGGCCCTCGGCATAGCGTCGCAGTGACACGAGAAATCCGAGGGCGAGCAACTGATGCTGCAGCGCAACCTCTTCCGCGATCCGGACGAGCGCGGTGTGCGACCATTCGCGGAACTGGAGGTCGTCACACAGGTCTCCGCGATAGTCGACGCGCCCGTCCGTCGCGGTCGTGTCGATCGCGCTCAACTCGACCGATGCCGCGCGTCTGGTGAACATCTCCTCGGCGTCGGGCGGCAGTGGTAGCTCGTCACGGTCGGGTTCGATCGTCACGGTCCAGGCGCAGTGCGGGTGTTGGTCGGTTGGTCTGCGAGGCGGCCGGTGAATGGGTCTGATCCGCGCTCGGCGATTCGTCGCGATGGCGGTGGCGTCGAAGGTCGGGTCCTCGATGTCGTGGCACATCGCGGTCACGTAGTCGTCGCCGAGCGGCTCGACATCCATCAGTGCCCCACAGTGATTGAGCACGAAGGAGCCGTGGTATTCGTCGTCGATCTCGTAGCGGAAGTCCATGAACTGCGGTGGTGCCCCGATATCGAGTTGCAGGCATTTGAACATGTCGGCCACACCGTCGCCGTCGACGCCGAGCGCGTCGCGCATGCGGTGGGTGTAGACGGGACTCGCGGCCATCCATTCTTCGATGGCTATCTGCGCCATCGTCTCCCGGCCGAAAGCGCTGATGAGGTGGGCCATTCCGCTGCGATCGATCAACTGACCCGACAGCAGCAGTTCAGGCACGATCGTCGCGAGTTGACGACCGGTGAGATCCGAGTACGTCCGGGCTGTGGGCATCTCGTGAATCACCAGAACTCGACGGGCGCCTTGCCGAACGGATACCAGCCGGGCTGGTCGCCGGTGGCCTTCTCGATCCGCTTGAGCATCCCGTCGCTCATCGCATTGTCCTTCAGCAGTTCGATGAACAGCGCCGACACATTGCCGTAGTCGAAGAAGTCACGCTGCCAACGGAATTGGAAGTTGCCACCGTACTTGAACCAGCTTCCCTGAATACCTTCGAGTGCGTACGGGGTCCCGTCGTCACGCTTGCGCTCGTACACCTGCTTCCACAGGCCGATCATCGAACCGGTGCGGTCGTCGATCACCCATTCCTGATACGGATAGGTCCACCCTTCGAGACCCTCCATCTCCTGACCGAGCGCGATCTCGCGGATCTCATCGCGGCCGACGGCCATGAAGTCCTTGTCCGGACCGTAGTTCCAGCCGTAAGTGGCGTCCTCGGTGTAGAAGTCGGCCAGCGGCTTCCAGTCACCGGCCTGCTCGGCGACGATGTTCGCCTCGAGCCACCGTTCCTTCATCTCTTCTAGTTCTGCACGATCGAATGCCATGCCGTCACCTCTCGTTCGCTGTTCTTCAGGCACTTCTGTGTTCTCAAGTCACTGTGTTCTCGGGTTGCGCTGTGTTCTCAAGCTGTGCTGCGCTTCTCACGCCCTGCTGTCTTCGACGATTCGCAGGGCCTGGGTGGGGCAGTACTGCACGGCTGCCTCTACCACGGCGCGTTTGCTCTCGTCGGGCTGCGGTTCGAGGATCTCGACATGATCGACCTCGGCCTCGAACACGTCCGGTGCCTCCATCTGACACATGCCGTGCCCCTGGCAGATGTCAAGATCGACCTCGATGCGCATGTCGCCCTCCTACTTCTGCCGTCTGCGGTAGCGCACCCGGCACGGCTGTGCGAGTTGCACCACCATCTTCGAGTGGTCGTTGCGATAGGAATCCGACGGCTGGGACATCTCGAACTCGTAGTTCTGAAACAGCACCGAGAAAATCGCCTTGAGTTGCATGATCGCGAATTGTGCTCCCACACAACGATGTCGGCCGGCGCCGAAGGGAATCCACGTCCAGCGGTTGGCGAGATCTTCCTGGCGCGGCTTCACATAACGGTCGGGGTCGAAGGCGTCGGGCTCGGGAAAATCGTCGGGCAACCGATTCGATACCGCGGGCGATACCGCAATCGTCTGCCCCGCACGAACTTCGAAATCGTCGACCTGAAAGTCCTGCTGCACCAGGCGCATCAGAATGATCAGCGGCGGGTGCAGGCGTAGCGACTCCTTGAGTGCGTTCTCGAGCTGCGGCATCTGCCTGGTGTGAGCGAAGGTGTACTCCGGGCGCTCGCCCGCCGGTGTGTCGCCGTAGATTTCGTCGAGTTCGTCGTAGACGCGCTGCATGTAGTCGGGATTGCGCAGCAGTTCGATCAGGGTCCAGGCGGCGGTGCCCTGTGTGGTGTGGTGACCCGCGAACATCATCGAGATGAACATCCCGGTGATGGTGTCGGCGTCGAAGCCCACCTGGATGAGCACGTCCATCAGGTCGCGATCATCCTTGTCCTCATCGGAGCTGTCATCGCGGTGCGCAATGCGCTCGTTCATGATGCCCTGGATGAAGTCGACGAGCTCCGCCCGCGCGGAGTCGCGCTTGTGGAAGCTCTCGATGTCGGCGTGCATGTCGACGTAGGCGATCGGGTCGGTGCCCTTCTCGAGGTCGTGGAACAACTCGGAGACCCGCTTGTCGAGTTGTTCACGGAACTTGCGGCCGATCAGACACGCTGACGAGGTGTAGAGCGTCAGTTCACCGAAGAATTCGAGCAGGTCGATCTCGCCCTCGTCACCCCACCGGGCGATGATGCGTTCGACCTCGTTGGGAATCGTCACCGCGTGCTGCTTCATGTGCGGGCCCTTGAGCGCGGCGTTGTGGATCGCCTTGGATCTCTCCTCCGGACTCGCGTCGAAGACGACTCCCTCACCGAAAACCGGTGTCATGAAGGGATATGCCGCCGCCTGGTCGAGATCCTCCTCCGGTGCGCGGAAGAAGTCCTCGTTGGCCGCGGCACCCGACACCAGCACCACCTCCCGGTCGGCGAGCTGGAACTGCCCGACGTCTCCGCACTCGTCGCGCACACGCCAGAACAGTCCGATCGGGTCGGCTGCCAGTTCGTCGAGGTGTCCGTGCTCTCCGTCGCCACCGGACACTCGTTTCGGCGTCGTCAGTGTGCTCATTTCGTGCCTCCGGTCGTCTCGTCTCCGGTCATGTCTGCTCCCCCACCGCTTTTGTCTCGGGGGATGGCGCCCTCTGCCTCGACCTCGACGACGCGCATGTGCGCACCGCGTGGCATGCCGACGATCGCCGAGATCGCCTGGGCGATGTGTTCTGGTGCAAGGAAATTGCCGTGTCTGGCAAGTCCGTGGGTGATCCACGAGTTGAGCATCTTCTCCATCACCTCGGGCGCGAGGTTGAAACCCATGCCGGTGATGGTCTGGCCCGGACGGACGATGCTGGCGCGGACGCCCGTGCCCTCGAGTTCGAGTTGCGCTGTGGCAACCAAGCCGTCGACTCCCGTCTTCGCCGCAACATAGGCCGACGACCATGGCCGTGGACGCACCGCGACGTCGGACCCGATGAACACGAAATCGCCACGGCCGCGGTCGATCATCCCGGGGACGATGTTGCGGTAGAGCCGATGTGCACCCACGAGGTGGATGTCGACCTGAGACGCGAAATCGGCTTCGCTCATCTCGTAGGAGAGTCCGACGTCGAGGTCGCCTGCCCCGGCAACCGCGATCTCGATCGGCCCCAGCGCGGCTTGGGCTTTCGCCACGCAGTCACGCACCGACGCGTCGTCGGTGACATCGAGTGGGACGGCGACCGCTTCGCCGCCGGCACCCGCGATCTTGTCGGCGAGCTCCTGAAGCTTGTCGACACGTCGAGCGGCCAGTGCGACGGGATAGCCTGCGGTGGCGAGGTATTCGGCCGTCGCGGCCCCGATTCCCGACGACGCTCCCGCAACCAGTACGGGCCGACGTTCCGGATGAGGTATGTACGCCATCAGCGCACCGTCACCTTCACCGGTAGCGACGCGAACCCGCGCACGTTCACCGAGTGCACCCGTTCGGCGTTGGCGATGTCGATGTCGACGGAACGAATCGACCGAACGACCTCGGCGAGACCGATGTTCGCTTCCAGCCGCGCGAGATGCGCGCCGAGGCAGAAGTGTGCTCCCATACCGAAGCTCATCAACGCCTGGCTGCAGTCGCGGCCGATGCGGTACGACGACGCGTCGTCGAACACATTCTCGTCCCGGTTTGCCGAGCCGACGAGGAGTAGTACCCGCTGTCCCTCCGGAATGACCTGCTCGCCGTAGGTGACGTCTCCGGCCACTCTGCGTAGCACCATCTGGGTCGAATTGTCGTAGCGCAGTGTTTCTTCGGTCCACTGCGGCACCGCTTCGGGATCGGTAAGCACCTTGGCGAGCTCGTCGGGGTTGCGCCAGCCCCAATACAGCGCGTTGGCAAGCAGTTTGGTGGTCGTCTCGTTACCGGCGACCACCATGAGCACCATGAATCCGACGATCTCGTCCTCGGTGAGTGTGGTCTTCTCGCCGGTCTCGTCGTCGTCGATCTCCGCGGTGATGAGTGCGGAGACGAGGTCGTCGCCGAGGTTGCCACGGCGTTCGGCGATGAGTGCGGAGTAGTACTTGTGCAGTTCGAGGTAGGCGTAGACGGCTGCCTCAGGGATGTCGAGGACGCCCTCCTCGCGGTGGAGCAACAGGTCCGACTGCTTCCGCAGATACGCGCGGTCGGATTCGGGCACACCGAGCATTTCCGATACGACGTCCATCGGGAGCAAGCCGGCGAAGTCGGCGACGTAATCGAACTCGCCCTTGTCGAGGCACGAACTCCAATGGTGGTGTGTCAGTGCGGTGATCCGGCCGGCGAGGTCGTTGACACGACGCGGGGTGAATCCTTTCGACACGAGCTTGCGGATTCGCATGTGCTTGGGATCGTCCATGGCGAGAAACGACATCGACTTGTGTGCGTCGGGTCCGTACGACGAGGGGTCCATCGAGACACCCCACGCATTCGACAGATTTGCACTGTCGCGGAACGCGTTTCGCACATCGTCGTGACCGGCGAGCGCCCAGAAATCCAGATCCGAGTTGTAATACACCGGCGCCTGCTCGCGCAGTCGCGCGTACGTCGGGTACGGGTCCTCGTGGAAGTCGTAGGCATAGGGGTCGAAAGGAATCTGCTGCTGCATCCCCGCGACCATTGCGGTCTCGGTCATCGATGAACCTCCATTGACGGTATGTGCATGTCGTGCGCGCGCTTTCGGGGCATCCTCGGTCAACTAGGACTGCCTACCTAAGGCTGCGCCGACAGGATCAGGCGTGCTGCGGCGACGAGCCGCTCGGATGTCTGTTCGTAGGTCAGATGCCCCATGCCCGCGTGGACGAGGCCTCCCGCGTAGAGCATTTCGAGAGCATCGACGACCGGACCGGGATGTTCGACGTCGACCTCGAGCGCCTGCGCGAGTCGGGTCCGGATGAAGCCACCGATCCGCAATCTCAGGTGCTCGACGTCGGGGTCGGTACCGAGTAGTGCGACCGTGACCGCGCCGCCGAGTTGCCCCTCGCCCGCGACGACGAGAGACACGTTGCGCAAGATCTCGGCAACCCGATCCTCGCGCGAGAGCGAGGCGTCGGCCTCTGGCACTCCCTCGGCCAGCCGACGCCAAAAGACTTCTGCCACAAGGTGACTCTTCGACGAGAAGTAGGTGTACGCCGTCGCGGGCGCGACCCCTGCACGCTTGGCGACCATCCTCACCGTGAGGCCGTCGAAGCCGTCTGCATTGAGTACGTCGACCGCGGCATCTGTCAGCCGCGCAACCGTCTCGGCCTGCTGTGCGGTCAGTCGGCGGCGCGTGGATTCCTGCGACACGGGGCTGGACATGTGACCGACGCTACACTAGGTTTGAACTCGAGTCCAGACACCTGTCCAGATAGTCTTCCAGTCAGCGTTGGAGCCCAGTTCATGTCTCTTCGTCCAGCATCAGCGTCGGATCTACTGACCGACGGCAAGCTCATTCCCGGCAGCGGCGGCGTCTTCGACGTCGTGAATCCGGCAACCGAGGAGGTCATCGGACAGGCGGCCGACGCGACCCTCGACGATATGGACGCGGCCATCGCCGCCGCCCGCCACGCCTTCGACACCACCAACTGGTCGCGCGACGCCACATTCCGCGCACACTGCCTGCGGCAACTGCGCGACGCACTGCTCGCCCACACAGACGAACTGCGCGAGCTCACCGTCGCCGAGGTCGGTTGCCCGGTGTTCCTCACTCACGGACCGCAGCTTGAGGGGCCGATCCGCGACCTCGGATACTTCGCCGATCTGGCGGAGAGCTACGAGTGGACCCACGACCTCGGTGAGGCAAAGCCCATGGGAATCAAGAACACTCGCGAGATCCGCAAAGAGGCAGTCGGCGTCGTCGGAGCAATCACACCGTGGAATTTCCCGCATCAGATCAACTTCGCCAAGATCGGACCGGCGCTGGCAGCGGGCTGCACCGTCGTGCTGAAGCCGGCACCCGACACACCGTGGTGCGCAGCGCTGGTCGGCAAGGTGATCGCAGAAGAGACAGACTTTCCGCCGGGCGTCGTGAACATCGTGACGTCGAGTGATCACGCACTCGGGGCGCAGTTGTCGACCGATCCGCGCGTCGACATCGTCTCGTTCACCGGCTCGACGGCCACCGGCAAGAAGGTGATGGCCTCGGCGGCCGAAACACTCAAGAAGGTCTTCCTCGAGCTGGGCGGCAAATCGGCGTTCCTCGTGCTCGACGACGCCGACCTTGCGTCCGCGGTCTCCATGGCCACGTTCGCCGTCGTGACGCATGCGGGCCAGGGCTGCGCGATCACCACCCGACTCGTCGTCCCGCGTGAGAAGCTCGCGGAGGCAACGGCATTGGCGCGCGACTCGCTTGCCGGGTTCGCAGCGGCCGACCCCACCGATCCCGGCACGATCTGCGGCCCAGTGATATCGGCGACGCAGCGCGAGCGTGTGGAGTCGTACATCGAGCTCGCGCAGACCGAAGGCGGCACGATCGAGATCGGCGGAGCCCGGCCCGCCGACAAGGACAAGGGCTTCTTCGTGTCGCCGACCCTGATCTCGGGCCTCGACAACTCGTCACGCACGGCACAGGAGGAGATCTTCGGCCCGGTGCTCGTCATCCTCGGCCACGACGGCGACGACGACGCCATCCGCATCGCCAACGACTCCCCCTACGGCCTCTCGGGGGCCGTCTGGGGAACCGACCGCGACCGCATCAACAGGGTCGTCGACGGTGTCCGCACCGGAACGATGTCGATCAACGGCGGCATCTGGTACTCGGCCGACGTCCCGTTCGGCGGCTACAAACAGTCGGGCATCGGCCGCGAGATGGGCGTCGCGGGCTTCGAGGAGTACCTCGAGACCAAGGCCATCGCGGAGCCAGCGTGATCTCGACAAGCTCGATCATCGGAGTTGGCTCGATCAGCGGTCCCACCGCTGGCCGAGCGGGCGCGCCACCACCGCTGGCCGAGCGGGCACGACACCACCGCTGGCCGAGCGGGCGCGCCACCACCGCTGGTCGAGCGGGCGCGAGCGCAGCGAGCACCCGAGTCGAGACCACCCTCCGCAGGTCGAAGCGTGATCTCGACAGGCTCGATCAGCGGGGAACAGCTCGATCAGCGGGTCCCACCGCTGGTCGAGCGGGCGCGACACCACCGCTGGTCGAGCGGGCACGACACCACCGCTGGTCGAGCGGGCGCGAGCGCAGCGAGCACCCGAGTCGAGACCACCCACCCCCCACCCCAACCCGAAGGAGACAGCAGCACAATGACTTCCGCACGATTCACTGATCGCACCTACATCGTCACCGGAGCCGCGGGCGGCATCGGCGAGGCGTACGCCCGCGGCCTCGCCGCCGAGGGCGCAAACGTCGTGATCGCCGACCTCAACGACGACGCAGGCGAGAAGGTCGCCGCCGATATCGGCGGACGGTACGTCCACACCGACGTCTCCGACCCCGACTCCGCGCAGGCCCTCGCTGCCGCGACCGTCGACGCCTACGGCTCCATCGACGGCCTGGTCAACAACGCGGCAATCTACGGCGGCATGAAGCTCGACTTCCTCATCACCGTGCCGTGGGACTACTACAAGAAGTTCATGAGCGTCAACCTCGACGGTGCGCTCAACGTCACCCGCGCGGTGTACGGACACATGCGCGACGGCGGGGCCATCGTCAACCAATCCTCCACCGCCGCATGGCTCTACAGCGGCTTCTACGGCCTCGCCAAGGTCGGGATCAACGGTCTGACGCAGCAGTTGGCGACCGAACTCGGTGGCCAGAACATCCGCGTCAACGCGATCGCTCCCGGCCCGATCGACACCGAGGCAACACGCGTGACGACGCCCAAGGAGATGGTCGCCGACATCGTCAACCGTCTGCCGCTCAAGCGTTTCGGTCAACCAGAAGATCTGGTCGGCATGTGTTTGTTCCTGCTCTCCGACGAGGCCAGTTGGGTCACCGGACAGATCTTCAACGTCGACGGCGGACAGGTCATCCGGTCATGACTCCCGACACGGTGTCCCGTCTCGGCTATGTCGGGCTCGGCAACATCGGAGGCCCGATGGCTGGCCGGTTGGCGAAATGGCCTGGCGGACTGACAGTTTTCGATCTCGCTCCCGACGCAGTCGCCACGGTCGTCGATCAGGGCGCACGCGCGGCGGCGTCGTTGTCGGAGCTCGCGGCGTCGTCGGACATCATCGGCATCTGTGTGCGCGACGACGCGCAGGTCCGCACGGTCGTGACGGGCCTGCTCGAAAGCGCGGCGCCCGGCACCATCCTCACGGTCCACTCGACGATCGGTCCCGAGACGGCCGTCGACCTCGCCGCCGTCTGCGCCGAACGTGAAGTGACGCTGCTCGACGCCCCGATCTCCGGTGGTGCACCCGGCGCTGAGCAAGGACGTCTCGCCGTGATGGTCGGCGGCCCGCGAGATGCCTACGTACGCCTGAAGAAACCCTTCGCGCTGACCTCTGACATGCTCGTCCACGCGGGAGACGACGTGGGTGCGGGCACCAAGATGAAGCTCGCGCGCAACCTGCTGCACTTCATCTCGTTCGCGGCGACCGCAGAGGCGTCACGATTGGCACAGGCGGCAGGCATCGACGTCGCCAAACTGGGCAAGGTGGTCCGCCACACCGACGCCATCACCGGCGGTGCGGGTGCAATCATGCTGCGCGACACCACGGCACCGATCGAACCCGACGACTTCTGGTACGGCGTCTTCACTCACGTCCGCGAGCTCGGAGAGAAGGATCTCTCGCTCGCACTCACCCTCGGCGAGAGTCTCGACGTCGAATTGCCCTTGGGGACACAGGCACTCGCCGATCTCGCCACGGGTCTCGGCGTGCCACACAGCGAAGGAGAGAAATGACCGACGACGCAACCGCAGACGCCGACACCCAGACCGAGCAACGCAAACGCGGACTGGATCTGATGTCGCAGGTCTACGGGTGGGAGATGTCCGACGGCCCCGGGCTGCACTTCGCGCACACTGCCGATCAGCTCTTCGCCGAGGTCTGGTCACGACCGGCGCTGAGTATCCGCGATCGACGGCTCATCCTGCTTGGCGCTCTCGCCGCGAGCGGACAGGTCGACGTTGCCGAGATCCAGGCGGGCGCCGCGCTGGGCAACGAGGAACTGACGCCCGAGCAGCTCGAAGAGATTGCGCTGTTCCTCTGCTACTACGTCGGTTGGCCGCTGGGCACCAAGATGAACATGATGTTCGGCCAGGTGATCAGCAAGTATCGCAAGTCGCAGAGTAAGCAGGGCTAGCCTCGAGGGATGACTGCGACGATCGCTTTCCGTGAGTTGACCGGCGGGGCGGGACAGACCAGCGTGATGTCTGCGTCCCCCGGTCCCGACCTCGCCGGGCATGGATATTCCGAACTCGAGTTCGCCGCCAGCGGGATTGCCCGACGCTTCGTCGAAAGGCCGGACGGTGAACTCGACGGTGTCGATCCTGCGCCGTTCACCACACGTATTCTCGTACGTCGCCCCGACGAGGACAGGTTCAACGGTCACGTCGTCGTCGAATGGTTCAACGTCAGCAGCGGCGCCGACTCCGCACCCGAATACACCTACGTCGCACAGGAATTGGTGCGCTCAGGAACAGCGTATGTCGGCATCTCGGCGCAGTACACGGGCATCGCGGGTGGCCGTGATTCCGTCGACCTCGAAACGACGGGCGCGGGAACAGCCGGCGTGCAGGGTGATTCGCTGGAGGCAAAAGACCCGGAACGCTATGCGGGGCTGCATCATCCGGGCGACGGGTACAGCTACGACATGTTCGGGTCGATCGCACAAGCCCTGCGCGACAACGACTCCGAACGCCATCCCCTCGCCGGCCTCGACGTGCGCTGGGTGATCGCGGCAGGTGAATCGCAATCGGCAATGGCGTTGACCACCTACGTGAATCGGATCGCGCCGAAACACGGCGCGATCGATGCTGCACTGATCCACTCACGCCCACTCGGACAACTCCCGCTCGGCGAGCCGGGCAAGCCGATCGACATCTCCCCCGCCTACGCGGGCCCACCGCATCCGATCCGCTCCGACGCCACAACCCCTGTGTTCGTCGTGCAGACGGAGACCGATGTACTCACCGATTTTCGCTATATTGAAGCGCGACAACCGGATACGGACGTCTTCCGCGCGTGGGAGGTCGCCGGGACGTCGCACGCGGATCTCGTACAGATCGGCGAGTACGAAGATCTCCTCGGATGCCCGCAGCCGGTCAACCGTGGCCAGCAGGTGTTTGTGCTGCGCGCAGCGGTGGCGCATCTGCGCGAGTGGATCGAGAACGGAACGCCGCCACCGACTTCCGCGCCGCTCGACGTCGACGTCACCGCCACTCCTCCCCGTTATGCGCGCGACGACGTCGGCAACGTCCTCGGGGGCGTGCGTACACCGTGCGTCGATGCGCCGACCGAGGTACTCAGCGGCGTCGTCACCGGCGATGTACCGCGCATCTGCGTGCTCTTCGGCTCCACCACACCGCTACCCGACGACGAACTCGCGACGCGCTATCCGACACACGCCGACTATCTGCGCACATATGAGGCATCGACCGACGACGCGATCGCACGCGGAGTGATCAGCCCCGCCGACCGGGACGAAGTGCTGGCCGACGCCCGACCCGGACCACTGTCACCCTGACCCGACCGTCCCCATCCTGTGTCGTTTCCGACCGAAGAGAGCCGCCTGTGGACTTCACGCTCGAAGACATCTCCGACGACGAGATCGCCCGACGCCGAGCGGTTTTCGAGCCGCTGGTCGCGTCGGTGCGTGACCTCGTCGACGCCGTCATCCGTACCGAGGTCGACGACGAGGTGATCGTCGACGCCCAGCGCACGGTCTCGGGCGTCGTCGACGCTCTGCGTGCCCAACAGATGGACGGCGCCTACGGCGTGCGCTACACGAGCAACCTGGTCGGCATGGCCTGGGGCAACGCAGTGATGGGGATGCGCAACGCGATCGCGCCGCCCGTACATTCGACGCCCGACGGAGGCGGCGTACGCGCCGAGTTCACCCTCGGTGCCGCCTACGAGGGTCCACCGGGGCACGTTCATGGCGGAGTGTGCGCACTCGTCCTCGACCAGGTCCTCGGTGAAGCCGCTGCCGCCGACAACAAGGCGAGTTACACCGGCACGATCGAATTCCGTTACGTGCGACCGACTCCGTTGGGACAGTTGGTCGCTCGGGCCGAGATCGTCGAACGAGCAGGCCGGAAGAAGACAGTGCGCGGCACGCTTTCGGACGCTCGCGGGATCACCGTCGAAGCCGAGGGACTCTTCATCGTTCCGAAGGACGTGCCCGAGCTGTAGTTCGCGACGGCGCTCGCGGCGTACGGTGATTTTGTGACCGACCCAGAAACCGGAACAGCAGACACGGCCGCCCACAACCACGACACGCCGCCGGCACCGTTCACGGCTGCGGAAGCCGCGCAGGTGCGAAAGTTTTGGCGAGACCTGGGACTACCCGGGATCATCGATGTACACACCCACTTCATGCCGCGTCGGGTGATGGACAAGGTGTGGGCGTATTTCGATTCGGTCGGGCCGATGATCGGTCGGGAATGGCCGATCACTTATCGCGCCGACGAGGACGTGCGGGTTTCGGCGTTGCAGGCCTTCGGAGTTCGTGTCTATACGTCGATGATCTACCCACACAAAGCCGACATGGCCGAGTGGCTCAACGGCTGGGGCGCCGATTTCGCCGCGCACCACCCCGACTGCCTGCACACGTCGACGTTCTATCCGGAGCCGGACGCGGCGTCGTACGTCTCGAAGGCGATCGAGCGCGGAACGCGAGTCTTCAAGTCGCACATCCAGGTCGGCGACTACTCCCCGCTCGACCCGAGCCTCACGAGCGTCTGGGCGCAGATCGCCGACGTCGGGGTGCCGGTGGTGATCCATTGCGGTTCGGGGCCGACGCCCGGTCGTTTCACCGGACCCGAACCGATCGCTGCGCTGCTGCGACAGTTCCCGTCGCTTCCGCTGATCGTCGCGCACATGGGCACGCCGGAGTACGAGGCATTCCTCGATTTGGCCGACACCTACGAGAACGTCCGGCTCGACACGACGATGTCGTTCACCGACTTTTCCGAGGAAGGTGCGCCGTTCCCGGTCGGGCTCCGGCCACGCCTACTCGATCTCGGCGACAAGATCCTGTTCGGCAGCGACTACCCGAATATCCCCTATCGCTACACCGAGGCGCTCGACGCACTGGTGCGACTCGACCTCGGCGACGACTGGCTGCGTCGGGTGTTCTACGACAACGCGGCGTCGCTCTTCGGCGTCGGCGCGTGAGATGACCGGCGCGCTCAGCGCGACTGCGACGCCGCGATGCGGGCCTGCACCTCGGGCCGCCGTAGCGGCGGCACTGTTTTAGGTGGTTGTCGACGCTCCGGGAGCGAGTCGAGCAGGGTTTCGGTCGCCGCCGTCACCGCCGCGACCGCGGCCTCGAACGCCTCGGTGTTCGCCGCCGACGGGTGCCGGATTCCGCTGACTTTGCGGACGTACTGCCGCGCGGCGGCCTCGACCTCGTCGTCGGTCGCGGGCGGCTCGAGCCCGCGCAGCTCGGTGATGTTGCGGCACATGGTGGCTCCTCTTCGGTTGGTGGTCTCGACAAGCTCGACCAGCGGGTTCGGCTCGACCAGGCCTTCCCGCTGGTTGGTGGTCTCGACAAGCTCGACCAGCGGTGGGCAAGACTCGACCAGCCTCCCGCTGGTTGGTGGTCTCGACAAGCTCGACCAGCGGGTTCAACTCGACCAGCGGTGGGCAAGACTCGACCTGGCCTTCCCGCTGGTTGAGCGGGCGCGAGCGCAGCGAGCACCCGAGTCGAAACCACTCCCGCGGGCCAGGCTCGACCAGCGGGGCAACCTCAGTCCGCCACGTGCACGACCGCTTTGCCCAGGATCCGCCCCTCCGCGAGATCCGTCAACGCCTGTGGGAGGTCGGCGAGCGGGTAGCGGACGTTCACCGGCGGCCGGAGTCCCGCCTCGATCATCTCGGTCAGCTCGTCGTGCAGCAGCGCGGGCACGTCGGGATGGGTGCGCACGTACTCGCCCCAGGCGGCACCGACGACGGCGATGTTGCGGAACAGCACACGGTTGAGCTTGACGGTCGGGATGCCGCCCGCGGCGAAGCCGATCACCACATACCGACCGTCGGGCGCCACCTGGCGTAGCGCCTCGTCGAAGACGTCGCCGCCGACAGGATCGATCATGACGTCGACGCCCTCGGGCGCGAACTCCTTGAGCCGGTCTCCCCAGCCGTCGGACAGTTGCACCACGTGGTCGGCGCCCAGGTCGCGCAGCATCTGCTCGGCGCCGGTGCGATGCACGATCGCGACGACCGTCGCGCCCATCGCCTTGGCAACCAGAATCGACGCCACGCCAACACCACCGGCGGCGCCGAGGACGCCGACGATCTCGCCCGGCGCGGTCTGTGCGCGCAGTTTCAGGGCGAACAGGGCGGTCTGGAAGTTGATACCCATGGCGGCGCCCTCGTCGAACGAGAGCTCGTCGGGCAGTCGCAGCAACTGTTCTGGTGCCGCGGTGACCTGTTCGGCGAACCCGCCGACGATCGACGCGACCAGCACGCGGTCGCCCGCGCTGAATTCGGAGTCGGCGGGCGCCTCGCGCACCACGCCTGCGACCTCGGTTCCCGGGGTGTACGGCACGGGAGTCCTCAACTGATATTTGCCCTGGCTCATCAGGAGGTCGGGGAAACACACGCCGCACGACTTGATGTCGACGAGTACCTGACCCGCGCCGGGTGTCGGATCGTCGACCTCGGTCAACTGCAAACCGTCTGGTCCGGACTCTGCGGTGAGCACCTGTGCTTTCATGCAGCCAACCCTACGCGGAGCGAACGCTCTCACTATTAGGATCTGGAACATGAGTGCACCCTCGGCCTCGCAGCCGACGTCAGCCCCCTCGGCCATCCGACGCAAGGTCGCAGATGACGCGCCCGGTTTCATGCCGCTCGACGAGGCGCAGACACTCTTCGAGATCGCCGGAGAGTATCTCTCCCAACCGGATTCGACGAACCTCGGCATCGAGATCGGCACCTACTGCGGAAAGTCGACGGTGTTCCTCGGCGCCGCTGCCGAACCCCTCGGCGCGACCATCGTGACTGTCGACCACCACCGCGGTTCCGAAGAGCACCAACCAGGCTGGGAGTACCACGACGCGACGCTCGTCGACCCGCACACCGGCACCCTCGACACCTCGGCACGCTTCCGTCGCACAATGTTCGACGCCGATCTGGAGAAGACGGTGATCGGTGTGCTCGCGCCGTCGACCGTCGCCTCACGCATCTGGGGTTCGCCCGCCGACTTCGTGTTCATCGACGGCGGTCATTCGATGGAGGCCGCGCAGAACGATCTCGACGGTTGGGCGCCGTGGGTTCGGATCGGTGGCGCGTTGCTGATCCACGACGTGTTCCCCGACCCCGCCGACGGTGGAAGGCCGCCGTACGAGATCTACTGTCAGGCACTCGCGACGGGCCAGTTCACCGAGGTGCGCGTCGAGGGCTCGCTGCGCGTGCTGCGTCGCGACACCGGCATCGTCGGGAAAATGCTGCCGCGCTGATGCGCATCGACCCTACCACGCCGGTCGTCATCGGCGTCGGGCAGTCCGGCGATCGCATCGATACGCCCGACTACCAGGCGTGGTCGAGCATCGATCTCGGTGCTGCCGCGACTCGAAATGCACTGGCCGACACCGGTGTTGCCTCTGTCGTGGCCGGATCGATCGACGTGATCGCCGCGGTCCGCGAGATGGAGAACATGCCGCATGTGCCCAGTCCGCTGGGGCGCTCGAACAACTATCCGCGGTCGGTCGCACGGCGCGTGGGCTTGGCGCCCGAGCGAGTTCTCGTCGAGGTCGTCGGCGGGCAGTCGCCGCAGTCGCTGGTCACCGAACATGCGGAGGCGATCGCAAAGGGCAGCGCCGACTGCGTGCTCATCGTCGGCGCTGAGGCCACATCGACGGCTCGGCACTTCGCCGACCGCGACGACCGACCCGACTTCGGCGAAGAGATCGACGGTCAACTCGACGATCGTGGACCGCATTTCGAGGACTTCATCGACATGACGATGGTCCGGCACCGGCTGACGTCGATGCCGGTGGCGTATGCGTTTGCCGAGAATGCACGACGCAACAGGCTCGGTGTGGGCGTCGACGATCATCGACGTGCGATGGGCCGCCTGTTTGCTCCGTTCACCGAGGTGGCGGCGGCGAATCCCTTCGCGGCATCGCCCGTGATCCGCAGCGCGGACGAGTTGGCGACGATCACCGACGCCAATCGCGTTATCGCACAGCCGTATCCGCGCCTCGTCGTGGCACGCGATCTGGTGAACGTCGGCTCCGCCATCATTCTCACCTCGGCAGCCAAGGCCACGGAGATGGGAGTACCACGCGAAAAATGGGTGTTTCTCCACGGGCATACCGGCCTTCGTGAACACGCGCTGCTCGCCAGACCCGATATCGGCACGAGCCCCGCGGCCGCCGTCGCGACGTCCGGAGCGCTCGAGATGGCGGGGGTCGGCGTCGACGATCTTGCCACCGTCGACCTCTACAGTTGCTTTCCCATCCCCGTCTTCAACGTTTGCGACGCACTGGGATTCGACGTCGACGCACCGATCGGTCTGACGGTGACCGGTGGACTGCCCTTCTTCGGCGGACCGGGACACAACTACTCGAGCCACGCGATCGTCGAGACCGTCGAGCGCTTGCGACGCCAACCCGACGCGTTCGGCCTCGTCGTCGCCAACGGCGGCATCATGAGCAAGACGTCGGTCGGCGTCTATTCGACGACGCCGACCACCTGGACACCTCGGTCAGATCGCGCGTTGCAGGCCCGTATCGACGATACGGCCCCGCTACCCGTCGCCGAGTTCTTCACGGGCTCAGCAACTCTCGATACCTACACCGTCGATCACGGCAAGCGCGGGCCGGTGGGCGTGGTCGTCGCGACAACGCACGACGACGACACCCGAGTGGCCGCACTGACCTCCGACGACGCACTGCTCGCGCTTCTCGAGACGGGTGATCCGTTCGGCGTCGAGCTGACGATCGAGGCGACCGAGGGGGCCAACAGCGCCCGGCTGGCTTAGCTCACCGCGGCGTCGAGCTCGCGGAGCTCGACCGGAGTAGCCAAATGCCTTGTCAGGAAGGCAATCTGATGTTCGACGACGCGTTCGAAGGTTGCCGGGTCGGCCTCGGCGAAGATGCCGAAGTGATCGCACGGGTAGTGCCGTACCTCCGCGCGCGCCTTGAACGCTGCTTTGGCGGCGGCGTGCGGAGGTGCCCCGCGGTCGAAGTCGGCGATCTGCACGAGCTTGGGCGCGTCGATGCGATCGACGTGCTTGTCTGCCCGGTAGGAGCCGAGTTCGAGCGACACCGACGCGTCGACCTCGTTGAGCCACGACGGTCCGGCGATAGCCTTGTAGCTCTCGTAGAAGCCGGAGCTGGTGAGGGCCGCCTGCTGACCCGGCCGACCGACGATCGGCAGCATGTGTGGCGCGCCACCGACTTTCGACGACGCCGCGCTCGCGATGCCGTCGATGCTCTGTCGCAGCATCGAGAACACGCCGACATGCGGGAGGTGGTGACGTCCTGCGGCCAGGCCACTGACCATGGGTACCGCCGAGATCACCGCGGCCACGTCGGTCCGGTCCGCGGCGGCCAAGAGGACGTGTCCACCCGACTGGGACAGCCCCCACAGCACCACGCGACCTGCGTCCACACCGGTTTGACGTGCCGCGGCGTCGGCCGCGGCGTGGTAGTCGGCAATCTGGCTGACCATCGACACCCGTTGGCGGGGTGAGCCTCCCGAGAGCCCGAAGCCCCGGTAGTCGAAGGCGAACACAGCGAGACCTGCGTCGGCGAGGCGTCGAGCGAAGGGTTCGAGTCCCGAATCCTTGGTGCCGCCGAAACCGTGCGCCATCACGACGACGGGAACACCGTCGGCCATCGCGAAGGGCGACGGTGCCGCGGCCGGGAAGAACCAGGCGTGGCAGTCGGTTCCGTCGCTGTCGAAGGTGACGTCTTCTCTGATGCGCTGGTTCATCGTGCTCCCCCGTCGCTTGCGGTCACCAATTGTGTTGCGGTGTGCGCTGATTCCGCCAAGGGCTCACCACTGTGCGCAAGACGCTCTGCAACACCAGCCCAACCCGGTGCGCCGATCTCGGCGGCGCGTCGTCGGCCTGCGGGTAATTCCTTGGTGCGCATGTCGTGTTCGTACAGGAAGTAGTCGAGCTGCTGGGTGTGCCGCGCGCTGTGCACCATGTGGCCGGTGTAGAACTCTTGATCTTCTGCGATGACCCTGCGCATCTCGTCGACGGGCGGTGGCTGATACTGGCCCACGGCGTACGCGCCGACGAGCCGCGCCTGACATTCGACGAATGGGAAGAGCGTCGGTGTGGCCTGCGCGAAGCCGACGAACAACGCGTCGTCGACGCCCGGGTAGATCATCCGCTTGTAGAGATCGATCTGATTGCCTGGGGCGCTGATGAAGTCGGGATCGAAGAACGGGAACGTGATGTTGTAGCCGGTCGCGTAGATGATCACGTCGAAGTCGGCCGACGTCCCGTCGATGAAGTGCACGGTGTCGCCGTCGAGACGCGAGATGTCGCCCTTCGCCGTGACGTCGCCCGCGCCGAGACGGAACGGTAGCTCGACCGATTGCGTCGGATGCGCTTCGAAGAACTTGTGATTGGGCGCGGGGAGTCCGTAGTTCTCGGGACGGCCCGCGGTGAGTGGTTGGAAGACCTGGGCGATCTTGCGTTGCCAGGCGAACGGGATGTGCGGCGAGGTGCGGTAGTACTTGTCGGCGGGCTTGCCGCCCAAGTACTTCGGGACGATCCACGCACTCGAGCGGGTCGAGATGGTGACCGTGTTTTCAAGTGTGCGCGAGGATAGTTCGACCGCGATGTCGGCGGCGCTGTTGCCCAGCCCGACGACGAGGATGCGCTTGCCGTAGAGGTCGAGCGGCGTACGCGGATCGATGTAGGAGTGGGCGTGCATCTCGACACCCGCGAATTCGCCGGGGAAGTCGGGCAATCGAGGATCCCAGTGGTGTCCGTTGGCGACGACGAGAAGGTCTGCGTAGCGAGTCTCGCCCCGCTGCGTCGAGAGTTCCCAACCTCCGCCGTCGAGGCGTTGCGCGTGGGTGATTCCGTTGCCGAATTCGATCTTCTCGCGAAGGCCGAAGGCGTCGGTGTAGTCGTCGAGATACTGCTTGATCAACGTGTGGTGCGGGAAGTCGGGGTAGTCGTCGGGCATCGGGAAATCCCGAAACGACAGCTGGTGCTTGGACGTATCGATGTGCAGTGACCGGTACGCGCTGCTGTGGCCGTTCGGGTTGCCGAAGGCCCAGTTGCCCCCGACTCGATCCGACGACTCGAACGTGGCGAATGGCACGCCGTAGTCGGCCAGCATCTTGCTCGCGGTCAGTCCGCTGATGCCCGCGCCGATCACAGCCGTCTGCGGTGGACGTGCGCTCATATTGCCCTTTCGGTAGTGATGACGACGCGAGGAGATCGCGTCGACGACCGTCTAGTTGACAGATTCATGATTGTGTCTACTCCTCGCCGTCACACTCGGTGAACACTTTGGCAAAAATGTCTACTTTCGTTGATAGAGTTCGGCGCAGAGCCCGCGCCTCTGCGCGTCAGACGATCGAGCGGAGAAACCATGCCACCAGTGCTGACGGTCATCGGTGTCGGCGGAATGGGTGAGGCCATCGCGCGTCGCCTCGGATCTGGTCGGCCGCTGCTGATCGCCGATTACGACGCCGAGCACCTCGCCGAAGTGGCATCCTCGTTGCATCGCTGCGGATTCGACGTGACCGCGCAGACGGTCGACGTCGCCGACCGCGACCAGGTCGCCGCACTCGCCGACCGTGCCGCTTCGCTCGGCGAGGTCACGTCGCTGGTACACACCGCCGGCGTGTCGCCGGCGCAGGCCGCTCCGGAGCGGATCGTCGCTGTGAATCTGGTCGGCACCGCATACGTCATAGAGGAGTTCGGACGGGTCATCGCCGACGGCGGCGCCGGCGTCGTGATTGCCAGCGTCGCGGCACACATCTTCGCCGACGCGGTCACCGCCGAGCAGGGCACAGCGCTCTCGACGCTTCCGGCCAGCGAATTGGCCGGGTTACCCATGTTCTCCTTTCCCGACATGCAATCCGAGTTCGCCTGCGGCCTTGCCTACGGATACAGCAAGCGCGGCAACGTTTTTCGAGTACAGTCCGCTGCGCCGATCTGGGGCGACCGCGGGGCGCGAATCAACTCGGTGTGCCCCGGCGTCACCGCGACCGAGATGGGATGGCGTGAGTTCAATGCCGAGTTCGCGCATTCGAGTTACGAGGCCATGATCGACAAGTGCGCCGCGGGCCGCTTCGGCACGGCCGAAGACATCGCGTCCGCCGTCGAGTTCCTCCTCGATCCGGTGCGCTCCGGTTTCATCACCGGGACCGATATCCTGGTCGACGGTGGTGTTGTCGCCGGAGTACGCAGCGGCCGCATCGAGTTGACGTGAAACGCGATTGACGTGGAGTAGGAGGCATCGTGCAGACAGAGACCACCGGAGCGTCCCGCGCGGTCGAGGTTGCGTCTGCAACCGACCGGATGCTCGATGCCGCCGAGAGCCTGTTGGCGGACAAGGGAATCCGCGCCACCACCATGCAACAGGTCGCCGATGTCGCAGGCGTGTCTCGCGCCTGGCTGTATCGACACTTCCCTGACAAGCAGACCATGGTCGGCGCGACCATCGTCCGACTCAACGAGGCATTCTGGGCCAACGCCCGCACCGAACTCGACACGATCGACGGTTTCGCCGAACAACTCATCGCGGGTGTGCGAATCGGGCGTGGCGCTTACGACGATCCGGGCGCTTTGCTCCTCCGCCTACGCACTGCGGAGCCCGACGAGTTCGCGGCTTGTGCGGGTGCGGGCGTCGCGGGCCTCGTCCCTGACCTCGCCGACTTCTGGCGGCCCTACGTGGAGGCCGCGATCCGCGACGGCGAGGTCGACGCGGGGCACGACCTCGACACGACATCGGAATGGATCGCGCGCATCCTCATCAGCCTGGGCACCGTGCCCGGGACGACGATCGACCCCGACGACCCGCGATCTGTCGCGGTGTACATCCACAACTTCGTGATGCCGGGGCTCAGCGCACAGCCGCGTGCGTGATCGAGTGACCACGCGGCCGATAGCTGGCCGTCATTACCCCATTCAGGAGCGTGTCCCGTGAGCAGCGGATCATATTTCCCCGACGCCGAGGTCGACGAACTGTCGCCGCAGCTACAGAAACTGTTCGGCAAGGCATCCGAGCAACTCGGCTTCGTGCCCAACGTGTTCACGGCGTATGCACATCGCCCGGAGCGATTCTCCGCGTGGTTCAACCACTTTCGACTGGTCACCGAGCCGTCGGAGACGCTCTCGGGCGCAGATCGGGAGATGATCGCGGTGGTGGCGTCGGGGATCAACCGATGCACGTACTGCCTGGTTTCGCACGGTCAGGCGCTACGGCATGAGCTGCACGACGAAGCCAATGCCGACCGGATCACGTTCAACTGGCGTCACGCCGACCTCAGCGATCGGCAGCGCGCCATCTGCGTCTTCGTCGAGAAGCTGACGAGCACACCCGCGACCGTCGAGCGTTCCGACGTCGACGCCCTCGAGGCCGCAGGTTTGGGTCCCGACGACATCTGGGACGTCGTCGAGCTGACCGCGATGTACAACTTCACCAACCGGATCTCCTCTGCCCTCGGGATCGTGCCGAACGCCGAGTACCACTCGCTCGACCGAGGGCCCGCCGCCGGCTGAGGGTGATCTCGACAAGCTCGATCAGCGGGGCTCACCGCTGGTCGAGCGGGCGCGACAACCACCGCTGGTCGAGCGGGCGCGAGCGCAGCGAGCACCCGAGTCGAGACCACCCACCGCCGGGCGAGTGATCTCGACAAGCTCGATCAGCGGGCCTCACCGCTCGTCGAGCGGGCGCGACAACCACCGCTGGTCGAGCGGGCGCGAGCGCAGCGAGCACCCGAGTCGAGACCACCCAGCGCTGGTGGAAGTGATCTCGACAAGCTCGATCAGCGAGGGCTGGCTCGATCAGCGAGGCTCACCGCTCGTCGAGCGGGCGCGACACCCACCGCTGGTCGAGCGGGCGCGAGCGCAGCGAGCACCCGAGTCGAGACCACCCACCGCGGGGCGAAGTGATCTCGACAAGCTCGATCAGCGAGGGCAGCTCGATCAGCGGTGGGGCGGCTCGACCGGCGGACGGGGCGGCTCGACCGGCGGACGGGGCGGCTCGACCGGCGGACGGGGCGGCTCGACCGGCGGACGGGGCGGCTCGATCAGCGGGCGGGCGCGGGCCGATCAGCGGGCCGCGGCGGGCGCGAGGCCTACCTTGCCCGCTAGCTTGGCCAGGTAGGCGGTGGCACGTTCGACGCTGTCGTCGGGGAGGCCGTAGAGCACTGTGGTGACGCCCAGGTCGCGGAACTCCTCGAGCCGTTCGGGGATGGGCTTGAAGTCCAGGACGACGATCTGCGGTTCGCCGGAGCGTCCGGCGTCGGCCCAGATGCGTCGCAGCAGCGCGACCGAACCGGCGATGTCGTCCTCGCCGGGCGTCGTGATCCAGCCGTCGGCGCTGCGCGCGATCCACGTGAAGTTCTTCTCGTTGCCTGCGGCACCGACGAGCGTCGGGATCGCTCCCTGCGGCGGCTTGGGCCATGCCCAGCTCGTGCCGAAATCGACGAACTCGCCGTGATATTCCGCCTCGTCGACCGTCCACAGCTCGCGCATCGCCTCGAGGTACTCCCGCAGCATCGTTCGACGACGCTTCGACGGAACGCCGTGATCGGCGAGTTCGTCGAGGTTCCACCCGAATCCGACGCCGAGCGTCAGCCGGCCGTCGGAGATGTGGTCAAGTGTGGCAAGCGTTTTCGCGAGCGTGATGGGATCAGACTGCACGGGCAACGCAACAGCAGTGGCGAGCTTGATACGCGAGGTGACGGCCGCCGCAGCAGCGAGAGTCGTCCACGGGTCGAGGGTGCGCATGTAACGGTCGTCGGGCAGTGACGAATCGCCGGTCTGCGGGTGCGCGGCGTCGCGTCGGGTGGGGATGTGACCGTGCTCGGGAACGAAATAGGACGCGAACCCCGCCTCCTCGATGAGCGGTGCGAGCACCTGCGGCTTGAGCCCGCGATCACTGGTGAACTGAACGATCCCGAAATCCATACCGCAAGAATAGGCAGACCACTGGACACCTGTCTAGAACATGTTCTAATTTCTGCTTCGCCCAAGCCCAGGCGCTCAGAACACTCCTGCGTCGCGGAAGATCCCGTTGGCCTCACTGCTTCTCGTGACCGCGTCGACGGCAAGGACAACCGCCGCCGACGTCCAACAACTCTTCTCGACCGGCCAGCGTTTACCGTCGTCGAAGACGAGTCCGGTCCAGTACGAGCCGTCGGGGTCGCGCAGATGCTGGATGGATGCGATGAGCTTCACGGCGTCCGCGGTGTCGCCCAGCGCATCGAGTGCGATTGCCAGTTCGCAGGTTTCGGCACCGGTCACCCAGGGCCGGTGGTCGACGCAGCGCGCGCCGAGACCGGGTACGACGAACTCGTCCCAGCGTCGAGCGATCATCTCCTGACCGGCACGACCGCGGACCGCCCCGCCGAGCACCGGGTAGTACCAGTCCATCGAGTGCTCGGACGGCTTCTCGAAAACCTCTGGCCTACAACGAAATGCGTCGCGCAACGCCTCACGGGCACGCACCCACTCGTCGTCGGGTTGCTCCACCTCGGCCGCGATGCGCACTGCACAGTCGAGCGCCTGAAAGATGCTGGCATTCCCTGTGATCAGCGCCTCGTCGAACATGGTGCCGGTCGCGTGGTCGCCCGCCCAGCGGAAGGCGCCGTCGGGACGCTGGAAACGCAGGACGAGGTTGATCGCCGACCACACGACCGGCCACATGCGTTCGAGGAACACGACGTCGCCGGTGATCTGGTAGTGATGCCACACGCCGACAGCGATGTAGGCACAGAAGTTGGAGTCGGTGCCGTGGTCGGTCACGACACCCGAGTCGAAGCGCAGCGGCCACGATCCGTCGTCGCGTTGCGTATGCAGACTCCAGGCGTATGCGGCCTCCGCTTCTGCGTGAAAGCCGGTGACGCTCAGCGCCATTGCCGACTCGATGTGATCCCAGGGATCGGTGCGTCCACCGGGGAACCACGGCAGTGCGCCGGAATTCTCCTGCATGGCGGCGATGGCGGCGCCGGTGGCACGCATCTGCTCACCGGTCACAACACCGGCAATGGCGAGCGCACCGACGTGCGCCTGTGCGGTCATCGACCGGGAGACTGGTCGACGACGCTCGACGTCGGAGTCACGACGCCGCGCTCTCCGGCTTCCGCAGATACAACGCGACCGACTTGCCGATCACGGGGTTGAGAACCTGCTCACCCACACGGGTGAGAGCCGGTGCCGACATCATGTCCCACACCAACAGCTTGTGGTACGCCTGTACCAACGGGTTCTTGTTGTTCTCAACGCCCACAGCACATTTGAGCCACCAGTAGGGGGCGTGCAGGGCATGCGCGTGATCGGTCCCGGTCACCTCGAGGCCCGCCGCACGCAGTTTGTCCGCCAGCTCCGACGCCTTGTAGATCCGGACGTGACCGCCCTCGACCTCGTGGTAGGCGTCCGACAGCGCCCAGCACACCTTCTCGGGCCAGTACCGCGGCACCGTCACAGCGCCGATGCCGCCGGGCTTGAGGATGCGCGCCATCTCGGCGATGGCAGCCTCGTCGGACGGGATGTGCTCCAGGATTTCCGACATCAGCACGACGTCGAAGCTGTTGTCTGCGTACGGAAGTCGCAGAGCATCGCCGACCTCTGCGCGCGCCTTGGCGTCGGCGGGGACCTGACCTTCGGCCATCATCGCGTCGAACATCTCGGCAACGTCGGCCATGTCGCTCTCGGACTGGTCGAACGCGATGACATCTGCACCGCGACGGAACATCTCGAACGAGTGCCTGCCCTGGCCCGCACCGATGTCGATCACCTTCGTGTGCGACCCGACGCCCAAGCGGTCGAAATCAACTGTGAGCATGACTCCCCTTCTCCGAATCCATCGTTACCCCTTGCGAGTTCGCGTCCTCACTACGCACCCGCGCGAGAACCGTCTCGTAATGTGCCGCCGTCTTCGCTGCGACAGCAGCCCAGCTATAGCGATCTTCTACCCGCTCACGCGCGGCCACACCCATTGCGGCGCGGGCGGATTCGTCATCGAGCAGCGTCCCGATCGCCTGCGCGAGTCGTTCGGAATCACGCGGAGGCACCAGCGTAGCCGACCGGCCGTCGGTGCCGACGACCTCGGGGATCGCGCCCGCGTGCGTGGCGACAAGCGGCGTGCCGCAGCTCATGGCCTCCACTGCAGGCAGGGAGAACCCCTCGTACAGCGATGGCACGCAGGCGACCTCGGCGGACGCGAGTAGCTCCGCCATCTCCGAATCCTCCAGCCCGGACACCACGCGCACCCGCGAGGAGATGGCGAGGTCGTCGATCATCTTCGCCGACGGTCCGTCGGGGTCGAGCTTGGAGACCAACGTCAGTTCGACGTCGCGCTCGGCGCTCAACTTGGCGATCGCCTCCAGCAGATACGACACACCCTTGAGAGGGGCGTCGGCGCTGGCAACGCAGACCACGCGACCGGGCACACGCGCCGCAGCGGCCTCGGGGCGGAAGATTGCGGTGTCGACGCCGAGCGGGATGGTCGTGATCCGACCGGCCTCGATGTCGAAGGCCTTGCGGATGTCGACCTCGCTGCTCCGCGACACCGTCAACAACTCCGGAATGCGACGCGAGACCCGACCCTGCATCCGCAGGAACGAATGCCACCGCCACGCGCTGACCTTGCGCCACCCCTTGGCCGCCTTCACCGCCAACGACCGATCACGCGTAATCGGGTGGTGGATCGTCGCGATCAACGGATAGCCCTGCTTCTGGATCTGCAGCAGGCCGTAGCCGAGGCACTGGTTGTCGTGCACGATGTCGAAGTCGTCGCGACGGTCGGCGAGCAGCCGCGCGACACGAAGGCTGAACGTCAGCGGCTCGCCGAAGCTCGCCGTCCACATCGCACCCACCTCGAGGGCGTCGATCCAGTCACGGAATTCACTGGGCCGCGGAGTGCGGAACGGGTCGGGTTCGTCGTAGAGACCGAGGCTCGGGACCTTGGTGAGCGTGACGCCCGCGTCTATCGCCGACTGGTCGAGCTCGGGATACGGCTGTCCCGAAAAGATCTCGACCTGATGCCCCAGCAGCGCCAATTCTCTGCTGAGGTGGCGTACGTAGACGCCTTGCCCACCGCAATGCGGCTTGCTGCGATACGACAGAAATGCCACGCGCACCTTGTGTTTCCACCTCTCCATTCACGGACCGTCTACGGCCCGACGCTGCTACGGCTCGCCGGCCCATTCGACGACTGACCCGGCTCGCTCGACGACGCCGCTGTCACGATCTCGATTCGGCTGCCTCTCGGGACGCCGACTCGAGTTCTTCGATATGCACCAGTTTCACACGACGCCGCCCCGCCGACTTGCCAGCACTGCGTTCGGTGGCGTCGATGTTCTTCCAACCGGGGAGGTCGATGCGATGGGCGCCGTGGTCGGCCACCAGGTCGGCGACGTCGTCTGCCGAGGTAGACGCCTGCGGCAGTACGCCGTCGACGAAGTCGGCGATCACCGATTCCGCTGTCTCCTGCCCGCACAGGCGGTTGCGTCCGATACCGCCGGTGGCGCCGCGCTTGATCCATCCGGTCACGTACAGACCTCGGACGACCTCGCCGTCGACGCTCGATTGCACCCTGCCCTCGACGTTGGGTACCACGCAGCGCACCTCGTCGAACGGGACGTCGTTGATGGGTACGCCGCGATAGCCGATCGCGCGCAGCACGAGGCCGGTCTCGAAGTCGATGCTGTTGTCGGTCGGCATGATCGCGACGTTCTCACCGGCCTCGGTGTAGACGTTGCGCACGGCGTGCAGTTCTTCGACCTTCCCGTCGCCGGTCAGTTCCGTCGGCGACGTCAGGAAGCGGAAGACGATCCGCTTGTTTCCGTCGGTGGTGGGGCGCTGCGCGAACTCCTGCGCGAGTCGCAGCTTGGTTGCGATCGTCGAATCCAAGTGGTCGTCGGAGTGCGCGGCCTCCGACACCGGGTCGAGTGTGAGCTCGGCGGGATCGATGATCACGTCGACACCGTCGACCTCACCCAGCGCAAGGAACTCACTGTTGGTGTAGGCGGCCTGCGCGATTCCGCGTCGGCCGAGGAGCACCACCTCGCGGATGTTCGACTCGCGGAGCGCGGCGAGGGCGTGATCGGCGATGTCGGTCTTGGCGAGGTCGTCGGGATCGGTGACCAGAATGCGTGCGACGTCGAGCGCGACGTTGCCGTTGCCCACGACGACCGCGCGCTCGCCGGACAGATCGAAGGTGAGGTCGGCGAAATCGGGATGACCGTTGTACCAGGCGACGAACTCGGTCGCCGACACCGAACCCGACAGGTCCTCGCCGGCGATACCGAGCCGCTTGTCCGTTGGGGCGCCGACCGCATAGACGACGGCGTTGTAGCGGGCGGTGAGTTCGTCGTGGCTGATGTGTTTACCGACCTCGACGTTGAGGAAGTAGCGGAAGTTGCGCTTGGCCGAGGTCGCCGCGAAGGTCGACTCGACGCCCTTGGTGGCAGCGTGGTCGGGGGCGACTCCCGCGCGCACCAGCCCGTACGGCGTGGGCAGACGGTCGAACATGTCGACAGAGATCTGCGGTTTGCGGACCAGCTCTTCCGCGGCATAGAACGCGGCAGGCCCGGCGCCGACGATGGCGACGCGGACATCTCCCTCGGGGAGTTTGGGGGCCTTCTTCGGGGGAACCAAGCCACCGTCGACGTCGTGATCCTTGTAGTAGTCGGCGTTGATCTGCAGGTAGGGCTCGTCACGCTCGTCGAGCTGGTCGTCGGGAATGATCGCCTCGACGGGGCACTCGTCGATACATGCCCCGCAGTCGATGCAGGTGTCCGGATCGATGTAGAGGCTTTCCGCGGTGAAGAATGTGGGCTCATCCGGCGTCGGGTGGATACAGTTGACCGGGCACACCGCGACGCAGCTCGCATCGTTACAACAGGGGCGTGTGATCACATGGGCCATCTGTGCTGTCCTCGAAGTCAACACGTAGAACGTGTTCTAGTTTTGTGGTGACTGTATCTTAACGACCACACCGTGAGCTACCCGATCGTAACCGTGGCGTGTGAGCCAGCCGACACAGCCGACAGAGGACATCTATTGACCCGCGACAACAGCCAGGCCACCGGCGCAGCACTCCCCGACCGCAAGGACGGCGCGCGCTTCTTCGAGGCGACGTACCGCGTGCGGACCGGCGACGTCGACCAAGACATGCGCGTACGACTCGACGCCGTCGCCAGGTATCTGCAGGACGTCGCCAACGACAACATCGAGGCAACCGAACTCGGCGATTCGGATCCGTTCTGGATTGTGCGGCGGACCGTCGTCGACGTCATCAAGCCCATCTCGTGGCCTGCGACCGTCACCGCGCAGCGGTGGTGCGGGTCGCTCTCGACCCGGTGGACCAACATGCGCGTCCGGCTGACAGCCGAGCACGAGACCAATCGGTTCAACCCCGAACCACGCGAGTCCGGATTGATCGAGACAGAGGCGTTCTGGATCAACGTCAACGACCAGGGCATGCCGTCGCGAATCTCCGACGACGCGTTCGAGCTGCTCTCGTCGATGACCGACGAGCACCGCCTGCGCTGGAAGTCGCTGAATCCGGAGAAGGCTCCCGACGCCGAGGGTGCGTCGGCCGACGACCGCGAACATGTGTTGCGCAGCACCGACTTCGACCCGTTCAAGCACCTCAACAACGCCGCGTACCTCGAGGCGGTCGAGGACGAACTCGTCGATCATCTCGATCTGATCGACGGACCGCACCGGCTGGTGATCGAGTACCTGCGTCCGATCGTCCCCGGCACGCCGATCACGTTGCGGCGCGTCCGGGAACCTGAACGGCTTCTCCTGTGGATGCTCATTCCCGACGACGACGGCGAGGACCAGGTCGCAGCCACCGTGTCGGTGACGAAGCGCTCCGCCGACCAGGCGGCCGGCGATCAGGAGACCGTTGATCAAGAGGCTGTCGATCGGGAGGCCGGCGATCGGGCCGCGTCGGATCGGTCAGTGACCGCCTGACACGCAGAACTCGTTGCCGGCGGGATCTGTCAGCGTGGTCCATCCGAAGCCACCACCAGGGATCTCCCGGTCGCCGAGCTTGGTGGCCCCGTTCATGACGAGAGTGTCGACGATGGCCGGATAGTCGGGCGACGCGAGGTCGAGGTGGATGCGGTTCTTCCCCGGCGTCGGGTCGTCGACTTTCTGGAAGCCGATGGCGGGTCCGCCGTCACGGAGCGCGACGACGACGAAGAATCCGTCATTCTCCGCGACGATCGTGCCGCCGAGATTGGTTGCCCACCAGGTGGCGAGCGAAATTGGCTCGAGCGTGTCGACAGTGATCATGGCAACCGAGAGAGTCATGGACTCACCTTAATCACGATCGGCGTACTAGTCGAACATATGTTTGCTTCTTGTTCATTTGGCGAGCCGTACGTCGAGCAGGTCACCGGTCTCCGACGCGACCACCAGGGCACGCGAATCCGCGGGTTGCACGGCGACGGCCGTCGCCGGTCGGCCGAGTGCAATGCTGCAGTGTGCGCCCGTGCGCACGTCGACGAGGATGAGCGAGCCGAGCGTCGACGTGACAGCGATGGTGTGCGGGTCCAGCGCGGTGAGGTCGTCGAGCAAGCCGGGCAGTGGAGCCGTGAGGTCGGCGACGACACGCATCGAGCCGGGATCGTCGAGCGGTACCGCGACGACCCGTCCCGTTCGGCTTGCCGTGAAGGTCAGGTAGAGGTGGTTGCCGATGACCACCGCACCATTGGGGCTGAACCCGTTGACGGCCCGCGACGTGGCGAACGCCGCGCGGGCCGTATCCGTCCATCGTCGGTCGATGGCGCCACCGGGCGCGACTCGGACAACTCCGAGCGAACTGTCGACGACGTATCCGAACCCGTCCGCGTCGAACGCCAGCCCGTTGGGCATCGCGAACCCGCGTGCATATACCGTCGGATTAGGTTGAGCTGCAAGCGGATCAAGCTTTACGACGACGCCCTTGCGCTCCGTGCCGAACGACAACTGGTCGCCCGAGTTCACGTACAGATCACCGCCTGGACCGACGCGCAACGCGCCGGGCGCCCACACCGGGACGGTTGCGGTGCGCCGTCCGGAGCGGTCGTAGCGTTCCACCGAATTCCCGTAGAGACGTGAGACCCACAGGTTGCCCGAGGGATCGAACGTGAGGTTCTCTGCCCAACCCGTCGGAGACGGCGAGGCAGTCCTGGTGGTGACCGTCGCGCCGGCACACCGGGTGCCCGGGGCCGCGTCGGCGACCGATCCGACGCCCACGATCGCAAGTGCCGCCAGCGCCGGTACGAGTAGCGCACGCAAAAATCGAAACCCGGAGTCTCCCATGGGCATAGATCATGCCTCGGCGAGCGCGGCGGCGCCGGTCGGTGGATATCGGCAGCGACTATTGACCACCGTTGAGGAGTAGTTCCATCAGCTTCGTCGGGGCGGCGCACGGGTCGGCAGCTGCTGCTCCGCCGATCGGTTCGACCCAGAACGTGTAGACGCCACGTGTGGGCGCGCGACTGGTCACGCCGCACACCCCTGGGCGCCTGGGGTCGCGTTGCGTGAACGCAGCCTGACTCACGATGCGGACGTTCTCGGTTGTGTAGCCGAGCCGCTTGGCGGTGTCTTTCTCGACGTTGAAGTCGCCCCATTCGAACCAGTTGAAGGTGACGTTCGCGGCGACCGGCCCGTCGACGATCCATCGGCAGATCGCGCCGTTGAAGGTGCCCCGAGCCGTCGTTCCGCCGACCGCTTTGGCGATCTGAGCTGTCGAGAGCACCTGGCATTCGAGGGTCAACTTGTCGAATCGGTCGGTGTCGACGTTGCCGGGCTGATCGGCGTTGGCCTGTTCGGACGAGACTGCCTGGCCGTCGACGGTGCAGCCCGAAAGCGCGCCGACAAGCACGGCCAGAGCGACAAGCAACGGCACGACGACGCGTCTCACGCGCCTCATGACGCACGCTCGATCGACATCGCGGAGAGCTCACGCGTGGCGTCGCAGATCTGTTGGGTGTCGGGGGCCTGCGCGCTCAGTGATGAGGTACCGGCGCTCACCGACCACTCGAAGAAGTCGGCACCGAAGGCGATTCCGATCTCGCAGATGCCTGTGTCGGATGCGATGAATCCCTTGTGTCCGTTGATTTCTATGTCTTTGGTCGACTCGCGGGAGAGTTGCTCGGTGGCGCGCTCACGTCCGATCGGTGAGCCGCGATACCAGTTGAACGATGCCACCGGTCCGGTGCGATCAGCGCTCGACGACCACTCACACACCGACGAATTGTTCACCGTGTTGGTCAGCGTGCCGAGTTTTGTGAGGTTGTTGACCTCCTCTGTGGTGACGCCTCCGCATTCACCGAAGAACGGACCCGACCCCGCCTTCGCCGGCGGCGCCGCAGCGTTGCCGTTGCTGTTGCCTCCCGAATCGTCGGAGTCCGACGAGCAGGCACTGCCGATCAGCGCGATCACTACCGCCAAGGACACGAGGAAGCCACCGCGCATCAGCTTGTCGATCTCGCGTCGCTCGCGTTTCGTCGGCCGGCCGGCACCGCGATCGCGTCGTGGCTGACTCGCCAGGATCTCCTTGGCAGGCGGGGGTGGGCTCTTGTCGATGTAGCAGGCCGACGCCGCTGCGGGCGACACTCGTTTGGTGATCACCTGGGTCACCTCGACGATGCGCTCACGACCACCCAGCCGGAGCCGCACTTCGTCGCCGATGCTGACGTGTTGCGCGGGCTTCGCGGTCGCCCCGTTGACCCGGACATGACCACCGCGGCATGCGTCACCTGCAGCCGAACGTGTTTTTGTGAGCCGGATGGCCCAGATGTAGGCGTCGACGCGTGCGCTCACCGTCGGGGCCTCGTTGCCCACGAGTGAGCGTCAGCCGTCCGCAGTCGTACTCGCACCGGTTATGCCCTGCTCACTTCTGTCGCGTCAGCACGTAGTACCCGCCTGCGACCATTGCGACGCCGAGCACGATCGCCAGGAACCAATTGGCGAAGATTCCTACCAGGAGAAAGACCACGATGCCGGGTGAGATTGCCACAAGGCTCATTCCGGGATGCTCGCGCACCACTTGCGAGACTGCCTTGCTCTTTGCGGGATCGATCGCCATGACTTCCTCCTAGCGTGCGCCACCGTCGACCGCTTGACTCCGGTGAGCGAGCGGTCGGCGACACATCGGGGCCGAACCTGCTTCGGTGGCTCCACTGTAGCCAACGGGGTTCTCGAGCCTGCCGACGTTTCAGGGTCAAATGGGGTTTTGCGGTCAGTCGTCGCGCCGGGGTGGTTCCACCTCGTCGACGTCGAGGTGTTGTTCGACGTAATCGGCGCTCGGAATGTCGTCGGCTTGTGGCGGTTCGACTCCCGCAAGGGGGTCCACGAACTCGTCGAGCGGCGCATCGTCGGCAAGCGATTCGCCGGGCTCGTCGTCGAGTGGCGCTTCGGGGTCGACGACGCCTTCGGGCAGGTCTTCGCCTGAGATCGGTCCGCTCATCGTCGTCTCCTCGTGTCGAGTGATCGGCCTCTTCCGTTGTAACAAACAGTCAGATCGCGTGGAAGGCTACTGTCCGCCCGCAGCGCTAACGGTCGACTGCGCTGACCCCGATGCGGCTTCGGAGGCATTCGCGTCGGGGGCTTGGGTGTCGGGGGCTTGGGTGTCGAGAGCCTTGGTGTCAGAAGAGTCGGTCGTGGCTTCGGCACTCGGGGAGCTGTTCGACGACGCGTCGGCCCGGTCGCCTGTGCCGTCGGTCGAACGGTGTTTGCCCACGTAGTCGTCGAGCGAGCGATGCTTGCCCACGTATCCTGAAGCGCCGAGACTCGACGAATCCCTCTGCGCGGCATCAGCTGTCGATTCCGGTACCGAAGGAGCGTCGAATTGCTCTGTTGCCGTGCTGCTTTCGTTGGCGGCGATCGGTCCGCTCGAAGCCGCAGGGGTCTCGGTGACGGTCTCTGTGGAAGCAGTGGCCTCGCTCGTGCTGCTCGCACGGAGGGCGGTGATCTTCGACGTGCTAGCGGCGCTGCTCGACCCGCCGAACGGGCCCACCGACGGCACCCCGAACGGGAACGCGATCTCGGGGATGTCGACTGTTGGCAACAACTGCGCCGTGTCGACGTCGCCGAGGGTGATCACGGGAAGTCCCAGATGATTCGGCTTGACCTTGCCGTTGACCGTCACCGTCGGATTGAACGTCACCGACGAGCCGAGCCAGTGCACCACGATGGGCGCCTGCGTGCCGTAATCGCTTGTGAGGGTGAGCAATACAGGTAGACCATACGCATCCGTCCGGTCGCCTCCGACCGTGAGTCGAGTGAAATCCTTGCTGAGAGTAGGAGTTCTACCCTGCAGCAGGTCGCTGATCACGTCCGCGAAAACGCCCGCCGGATCCGAGAGCACCGCGGTCGGGTCGGTGAGTGCGAACTGAACCTCGGGAATCGTCAGGTTGTGCTTGGTCTCGTCGAGCTCGGAGTAGCGAAAATCGAATGTCCCCAGGACATTGCTGCATGCGCCGACACCTTCGGCATAACCTGCGGTCAATCCTCCGTAGCAGCCGACCGACTTCACGCCCGGCACGCTGGTCAAGCGCGGTCCGTCGTGCCAGGCCGTGACATCTGTGGCATCCGTCGTCCATGCGTTCGCCATTCCGAGCACGGCGAACGACCAGGCAGTACGTCCATCTGTCGCCCCCGCGGTCGCGAGACTCACCGGCAGGTAAGCGATCGCCGTCGCCTTGCCCTCGCGACCCGCCAAAGCGAACTCGTAACCCGACCCCTTGACGACGGCCGATCCATGCGCCGTGTTGTTGCCGCTCGGGATGACGGAGATCTCGTCCGGCAGGACCACCGCGACCCCGAGCTTTGTCGCGGCGTCGCAGTTGGCGTTTCCTTTCGTCTCGCCGGTGGCGCAGACGTCGATGTTCCACACGCCCGCGACCGTTCCGGCCCCATCGACGATCGAATTGACGATGTCGTCGGCGACCCCGGCATCCGCGTGCCCTGCCCCGACCGTCTGCCCGAAGCTCAGCGTGGTTGCGGCGGCCACCGCCACGGCGCCGGCGGCGGCTCGCTGACCGGCTTTGCGCTTGCGGCGTCGATCCTGCTTCTCCGCTCGACGAACTCCACCGCGCCGCGCACCGTTCACCGCCGATTGAGCCATGTGGCTTGCCCCCTCCGAGACATCGGCTCGAGTACCGTCCCCGAGCTAGGAGGATTCAATCACCACGATTCGGCGAGAACGGACGGTTTCAAGAAAAGTGCCTCACCACCGCGTGCGGTCGAGCGGACGCCCCGACTCGCCGGCCTGCGCGTCGCATCCGAATCCGACCACCCAGTCGCCATCGGCGAGCTCGACCTTGCCGAGCATCATCGGTTGCGGCAGCGCGGCGAGGAACTCGCCCAGCGCCGCGGGCGACAGGACCCAGCTCTCCCCTTCGATGACACGACCCGCATCGAGGTCGCGGATCAAACCCGGCTTGGGCGGCGTCGTATCCAGTGCCACAAGACGATACGACGGCGCTGTGCGTACTTCCCTACCCCAGCGCGCGCCGCGGTCGCTGAGCTCGTGCGTCAGCGGGCCACCAGCCATGTGTGCGCCGAACACGGCGAGCTCGACCGATGGCGCGACCCGCTCGGGCCACGTGGGTGCCGACGCGCCGTGCCGGGAATCGGCTGCCGAAACCCGCAGTCGCCGAGCAAGATCGATGAGGACCGCGTCCTCGTGTGCACCCGCGAGGAGCGTGATACCGAACTGGGATCGGGTTCCGTCGGCCTCGTCGACGACGCCTGCCGGGACCGCCAATCCGCAGAGGTCGAACAGATTGCAAAAGTTCGTGTACGTGCCCATCCGGCTGTTGACGCTGATCGGGTCGGCGGCGACCTCGTCGATCCGTGGGTGGAACGGCGCGGTCGGCACCATCAGTGCCGTCGCGTCACCCCATTGCTCCATCGCCAACGCCCTGAGCTCGGCGAGTCGACGTCGCGCACGGAGCAGATCGACGGCGGTGTAGCCGGATGCCTTCGACACGATCTGTGCCACAACGGGATCGAGTCCGACATCGTCGGAGTCCGCTGCGCTGTCGATGAACTCACCGACGGCGTCGTAACGTTGCGACACGAGGGCGTCGTCGTAGAGCAGTCGTGCTGCGGCGAGGAAGGGCGTCAGGTCGACCGTCTTGATCATGAAGCCCGCAGCCTCGGCCGCGGCCACAGCCTCACGGAAGGCGTCGCGCCAGCGGTCGTCGAGCTCGGGGAGGTCGGCGGGCACCGCAATGATCGGAGCCTCGGGCGCTGCAAGCCGACTCTCGGTGTCGAATGGCCGCTCGCCGGTTGCCTCGGCCATCACTGCGGTGGCCAGGTTCGCAAGCTCGAGGTCGGCGGCAAAGATCGTCGGGACGTCGTAGTCGGCACACGCGGGCACGATCCCGTCGGTGGAGATCGCGCCAACGGTCGGCTTCACGCCGACTATCCCCTGCAGACCTGCCGGAACACGGCCCGACCCTGCGGTGTCGGTACCGATCGCGATGTCGGCGAAACCGAGTGCGACGGCAACCGCAGAACCGGAACTCGACCCGCCGGAGATTCGATCGGTGCGCCGTGAATCACGCACGGCGCCATAGGGACTACGGGTTCCGACGAGACCGGTGGCGAACTGGTCGAGGTTGGTCTTTCCGATGACGACCGCGCCGGCCTTGCGCAGCGCGGCAACCGTGGGCGCATCTGCATCGGGCACGTAGGCATACCCGGGACACGCTGCGGTCGTGGGCAATCCCGCGACGTCGACGTTGTCTTTCACGGCGAGGGTCACTCCGGCCAGCGGTCCATCGCTCGCCACGGATTGCTGGTAGTCGCGTGCGACGTCGGCCTGCGGGCGAAGGGTGATGAACACCTCGGGCCGGTCGGCGTCGCGGATCGCGGTGTAGATGTCGTCGATCTTGGTCATGCGACCTTCCCCTTCGGATCGGAGCTGTCGGTCTCATTCTGCTCGGTCGTCGTGAACTCTCCGGCCAAGGACCATCGTTCACGCTCTTCGGCGCGCGCGTACTCCATCGTCGTGCGGGATGCGGCAATGGCGTCGGCGTTGTCGGCGAGGAAGCGCTCGTGTTCTGCCAATGAGAAGGTGCCTTCGGTGATTTTCACGCTGTCGCCGCGGCCCGCCGCGACGTCGGCCCGCATGTCCAGCAGTTCGTCGGCGCCGACCGGGTACCACTTGATGCGGTCGAAGAAGCGGAGCAGCCAGGGATGTTCAGGATCGAACCCTGGAGCCTGCTGCGGATAGCGATGGTTCCAGACCTGCGTGGTGCGGCCGACGAACTGGTAGCCGCCAGGCCCCTCCATCCCGTAAATACACAGGTAGGCACCCCCGATGCCGACAGCGTTCTCGGGGGTCCAGGTGCGTGCCGGGTTGTACTTCGTCGTGACCAGCCGGTGCCGGGGGTCGAGCGGAACTGCCACGGGCGCACCGAGATACACGTCTCCGAGACCGAGGACGAGATAGTCGGCGTCGAACACGATCCGATGCACGTCGTCGACCGAGTCGAGTCCGTTCATCCGTCGGATGAACTCGATGTTCCACGGACACCAGGGTGCGTCGGAGCGTACACCGAGCATGTAGCGCTCGATCGCCTCGCGCGTGGCCGGGTCGTCCCACGACAGCGGCAGATGCACTGTGCGGCTAGGTACTACGAGTTCCGACGCTGCCGGCAACTGGCTCTCACACTCGATGAGCCAGTCCCGCATGGCGAGCTGCGACCACTTCGTCGGATCTGCTTTCACCTGAAGCGATCTGATCCCAGGCGTCAGGTCGACGAGGCCCGCGGGGTTCTCCGCTTCGATACGCTCGGCGAGCGCATGCACACGGGCACGAAGAGCGAGATCGAGTCGCATGTCGCCGTATTCGACGAGGATGTTGTCGTCTCCGCTGCGGCGGTAGGTCACCGACGTGGTGCCGTCGGCCGTCGTCGTGGTTCCCAGGATTCCGCTGTCGGAATCGCCTCCGCGAGAGAGCACGTCGACGAAGCACGCTCTGCGTGCCAGACCCAGTTCTGCCGGCGACGCCGCCTCCGCCGCCTTGACCGCGACGAACCGCACCGTGTCACCGGGCTTGAGCTGCCCGAGTTTCCAGCGCTCCGACGCCGTCACCGTCACCGGGCAGACGAACCCGCCGAGGCTCGGTCCGTCCGGACCGAGCAGGATCGGGGTGTCGCCGGTGAAGTCCAGCGCTCCAACCGAATACGCGTTGTCGTGAATGTTCGACGGATGCAGCCCTGCCTCGCCGCCGTCGGTCCGCGCCCACTGCGGTTTGGGACCGACCAGGCGGATGCCGGTGCGGTCGGAGTTGAAGTGCACCTGATAGTCGGTGCCCATGATCTCGGCGATGTCGGTTGGCGTGAAGAACTCCGGGGCCGAGTGCGGTCCGACTGTCACCCCGAGCTGCCATGCATTCGTGAACGCGGGCTGCTCCTCGGTGAGAATCCGCGTCGGGTTCCCGGTCGGGAGACCCGCGCGCGCCAGAATGTCACCGTCGGCGAGGACGCGACCGTCGAGTCCGCCGAACTTGCCCATCGTGAAGGTGGACCGGCTGCCGAGGTACTCCTCGGCCTCGACACCCCCGGAGATCGCGATGTACACGCGAAGTCCGAGCGAGCCGACGGCTCCGACGTCGAGCACACCGCCCGCCGGCACTGTGAGCGGGACCCATTGGGGCACAACGACTCCGTCGAGGGTCAACGCGACCGGAGCGCCGGTCACGGCAACCGTTGCCGACGTCGAGAAGCGCAGGCGCGGTCCGAGCATCGTCACTTCGAGCCCCGCGGCGTCGACCGGATTTCCGACGGCCATGTTGGCGAGCCGGAAGGACAGGTCGTCCATCGGACCCGACGGCGGGACCCCGACCTTCCAGTAACCGACGCGGCCGGGCCAATCCTGGATGGTGGTCATGGGTCCGGCGCGTAGCACGTCGACGCCGTCGAACTGTGTTGTCTGGCTGTTCATCTCGTCTCCTGGCGGTCGGTACTCGGTCAGCCCCGCGGCCGCGTGACGATCACGCGGACGGCAGTCGGCTCGAATCCGTTGCAGGGGTTGTTGATCTGGGGGCAGTTGGACACGAGCACGAGGGTGTCGACCTCGGCGCGCAGTGCGAGGCGCTTGCCCGGTGCGGACAGGCCGTCGACGATTCCGAGTGCACCGTCGGGGTCGACGGGCACGTTCATGAAGAAGTTGACGTTCCCGACGAGATCTCGCTTGCCGAGGCCGTGACGTGAGCCGCCGATGAGGAAGTTCTCGACACACGCGTGCTGATGCTTGGTGTGGTGGCCGTAGCGCAGCGTGTTGGACTCCTGCGAGCACGCACCGCCGAGGGTGTCGTGATTGCCGACCTCGTCGGCGACGATCGTCATCATCGGCTGCGACTCCTGGTCGCGGATGACCGTGCCGGTGGTCAGGAAGATATTCCCCTGCGCGGCAATGGTTGTCTGCGCCGAGTAGCGGATCGAGTGGTCGTGACCGCCGTAGAACAGCGTGTCGACGGCCTGGTTGCCGTGGAGGTCGACGATGGTCGCAACGTCGCCCGCGGCAACGACTTCCGACCAGGGAGCGCGCTCCGCGACGATGCCGTCGTAGATGACGTCGCCGGGCACGAGCGCGAGGTCGGCCGCCGGGGCGGTGGTGGGATTGATCGTGGTGGTCATGATTGGTCCTTGCGTTCGGATGTGTTGAGTTCGGGGGTGGGGTGGTGGTTTCGACACGCCGCTCGTTCCTCGCGGCTGCTCAACCAGCGGGAACCGGCTCGCTCTCGGCGCTGCTCAACGGTTCCGCTGGTTGAGCCGGGCGCCAGCCTCCCGCTGGTTGAGCCGGGCGCGAGCGCAGCGAGCACCCGAGTCGAAACCACTGGTGTTCCGCCGGTTGAGCCGGGCGCGAGCCTCCCGCTGGTTGAGCGGGCGCGAGCGCAGCGAGCACCCGAGTCGAAACCACTTCGCGTCAGAAGCGCGTCGCGCCGTACACGTCTTCGCTGTTGGCGACGGCTCGCTGGTATTCGGGGTCGCGGTCGGCCACGCCGGCAAGCAGCGCGTCGAGGTCGTCGGTGGCACGCCAGGCGAGCACTTCGAGAGGCCCCGAACGGAACTCCGCGCTGGGGTCCAGCGGGTGCGCGGTATTGGCGATCGCCACGATGCACGGTAGGTGCAGAAGCAGGTCGACGCTCTTGTCTGCGCCCGCGCTCCCCTGGAACTCGAACGATCCCTCGTCGTCGACCTTCACTCCCTCGAAGAGCGAGAGCGATGGCGCCACATCGGTGGGCGTCAATCCGTTCTTGGCCGCAGCCAGCTTGAGAAGCTCACGCCCCGCGGGAGTCGTCGAATATGCCTCTCCGTGGCCGTATTTGGCGGCGTTGTCGGCGAGTGTGGTTGTGCCCGTGAGCGCGTCGTGGTTCGCGCTGGTGTCATCGACGATGGTGGCGAGCACCCTGCCCTGATCGCTCAGCAGCGGGTGACCGGTGGTGAGGTAGGCCTGCCAGGGCACCTTGACGGTGTCGGCGACGTTCAGGCGCTCCCACGGGGCGTCGACGCGCCACAGGAGCAGGTGTGCACACGCGTCACCGGTGATGTCGCGCAATCGGATTCGGGTCCCGCGGGCGAGTACCTTGGTGGTGTACCTGCCGCCTGGAACCGTCTCGGCCCAGGTGAGCGTCGACGAGTCGACGTCGGTGATCGTCGTCGGCCAGTCGGTGGCGGGCACCACGGGCATGGAGTCGGTGATGGCTCCCGCCTGTGCACGAGCATGCGCGCGAGCACCGGCGGTGGAGGATGTAGAGGTGGTGGTCGAGGTGGTCATGTCGACGTCCTTCGAGAATGAGCTGGCGAGGTTCCGGGTCGTCCCGGTGGTCGGCTGCACGGACTCGATACGGTCCGGCAGGGCGTCGTCGCTCGGTTGACAAACCGATCAGTTGATCGATATTGCGGCAATCGCTACGAGCGCTTGCGTCCGACTAGTGCGTCTTCGGGTTCCGGCGCTCCCGGCTGTCCCTTGACCTTGAGGTACGCGAGGAATCCGACGATCAGCGTCGCCGCGACGAAGAGGATCGCGAAGTACTGCAGTACCCAGTTGCCGCCGTCGGGGTCGTAGACCTCCGCGCGAGGCCAGGCGATGTTCACCATCAGCAGGCCACCCATGACGACGGCGATGATGTTGACCGGGATGCCCCGCTTGCCGAGGCCGAAAACCGGTCGGCCGTGGCTCAATTCGGTTCCGCGCAGGCGATGGATGAGTGCGGGCACCGTGACCATCAGGTAGGCGAGGTACACGATGACCACCGACACGCTGGTGATCGCAGCGAAGACGCCCGCCTGCCCGAGGTTGACGAGCAAGATCAGAATCGCCAACGCCGAGACGACGATGCCGGTGATGACGGGAGTTCCGGTGCGCGGGTTGACCTTTGCCAGTGCTGAACCGAAGGGGAGGCGATTGTCGCGTGCCATCGAGAACATCACTCGGGATGCCGACGCCTGAATGGCGAGAGTCGCGGAGAAGATCGAGATCGCGACGATGATCAGCAGCGCCTTACCGAGGACGGTGTTGAGTTGCGAGGTGATGACCCAGGCGATTCCCTGAGCGGAGAGTTCCGGCGCACCGAGTGACGGAGCGGCCATGAGCGCACCGATGATCATCAGACCTCCGCCGACGAACGAGACGAGCAGCGCGTTGATGATCGCCTTCGGCGCGGTGCGTCGAGGATCTTTGGTCTCTTCGGAAAGCTCTGCAGCGCTGTCGAATCCGTACATCACGTAGCAGGCCATGAGCATCGAAGCGAGGAAGGCCGGGAAGTAGCCGAGTCCCTGTCCGTGTTCTCCGGTGTTCGCGATCGCCGCCGCGGGTGAGCGTTCCGCCTTGATGAACATCGCGACGACGAGCGCCACGACGCCGATGATCTCGATGGTCACGCCCGTGACGGTGATCTTGCCCATGAAGCTCACGCCGACGCCGCTGATGATCGTGCAGCCGATGATCGTGATGGTGCCCAGGATGATCGCATTCGTAGCACCCGAGACGGACGTGAGACTTGTGTCGTCGCCGACGAATTGGAAGCCCGACCAGATCTCGGGAAGTACGCTCTGCATCGCGATGGCCAGTGCCGCGACACTGACGATGTAACCGACGAGCATGAACCAACCGGCGAACCAGCCGACTCCGTCACCGGCGAGTCGTCGAGACCATTGGTAGACGGCTCCGGCGACGGGGAACTTCCCGGAGAGCTCCGCGAAGACGAGGCACACGCAGAATTGGCACACGAAGACGATCGGCCAGGTCCAGAAGAACGCGGGACCGCCCAGACCGAAGCCGAGCGCGAACAGCGCGAACACGGTGGTGAGGATCGAGACGAACGAGAAGCCGGAGGCGAATGCGGCATATCCTCCGATGCCGCGGTGCAACTCCTGCTTGTAGCCGAGTTGGGCGAGTGAGTCGGCGTCGTCGACGTCGCTCGTAGGCGAGGTGCCGGCGGGAGCCTTGGAGTCGGGTTGTGCGGTGGAGGTCATCGTCAGTTCCTTCGAGGTGAGGCTCCACATTGAGCGGGTTTATCTGCCAGTTGATAGATAACGCCCGAGCTTTTTCTATCGGGTGACAGATATGTTGCGGGGATGGAAACTCACGCTACGAGCGTGTTACGAGGTCCAGGTCGCTTCGACCCCACGCGTTGCGGCGGGCTCAGATCGCGAAATTCCCGCGAATCGGTCGGACTAGACTCGATGACGCTATCGCCGCAACCCACGCCTCGGCACGAATGAAAGAGCTTCCAGATGAGTACTGCGTCCCGGCAAGGCCGAGTGGCGCCAGGCCCCGGCCGACCGCGCCTCGTCGAACAGCGCAGGCGGGGCGCCACCGCGCGTGAGGAAATCCTCGACGCCGCAGCCGAACTCTTCTGCCGCCACGGTTACACCGGGACGTCGACACGCATGATCGCCGAGGCCGTCGGCATCCGCCAGGCGTCGATGTACCACTACTTCAAGAACAAGGACGACATTCTCGCCGCACTGCTCGACGCCACCGTCGTCGGATCTCTCGAGCGCGCAAGAGAACTGCTCGACGACGACCGCGCACCCCTCGACCGACTCCTCGACCTCGCACGATTCGACGCCACACAGCTCGTCGACGAACGCTGGAACCTCGGCTCGCTGTACCTGCTCCCGGAGGTGGGCGACGACCGTTACGCCCAATTCCGCACAGCGCGAAGCGAACTCGCCGCCGCCTACGAAACCCTCGCCGCGGCTGTACTCGACGACCCCACAGACACCCGCAGCCTGCTCCCCTTCCGCCTCGTCGAATCGATGATCATGCTCCGCTCCGACGAGCAACGCGACGAACTCGACGGCCGCACCGCCGCCGACCTCGTCGACACGATTGTGGGCGCGATCGAGATGCTGCTCACGCACCGCAGCCGCGACTGACGCTCGGGAGCGTCGGCTCGATCGGCAGTGCAGACGCGCGGAGCCCCGGGCGGCATCCGGCGGCGTCGACGGCAGATAGGCTGACAGCCATGGCAGGGCACAGCATGGAGTTCGACCCGATCGCCGAGGCGAAGGCCAATTGGACGTCGGCCGGCTGGGGCGACGTCGCAGACGGGATGGTCGCGGTGACGTCCGTGATGCGGGCCCACCAGATCCTGCTGGCCCGCGTCGAATCGTCGCTCCGCCCTTACGATCTGACCTTCTCGCGCTACGAATTACTTCGGCTGCTTGCCTTTTCGCGCAACGGTGCACTGCCGATCACCAAGGCCAGCGACCGCCTACAGGTGCACGTCACCAGCGTCACCCATGCGATTCGACGCCTCGAGGAGGCGCAACTCGTTCGACGCCTCCCCCACCCCACCGACGGCCGCACCACGCTCGTCGAGATCACCGACCTGGGCCGCTCGACGGTCGAAGACGCCACCGCGACGCTCAACCGCGAGGTGTTCGCCGATGTGGGAATGACCTCGGACCAGATCAGCGGCCTCGTCGACGCGATCCACGAGCTGCGCCACAACGCAGGCGACTTCTGAGCCTGGATCGCCCCGCACCTGGATCGCGTCCCGATCAGGGTGTTGCGTCGAGTGCGGTCATGCTGAAAAGCCGTGGCATCCCGGTGGTATGCGAAGCGTCGATCTCGACGGCGAGCATCGCGGCGGGAAACGCGACGTCGATCAGGTAGTCGCCCTCCGCCGCGAAGCCGTTCGGCCGCCGATCGAGCCCCACCCCGCCGATCGAGCCCACCCGCTGATCGAGCCTGTCGAGATCACCCACCGGGCCCAGTGCTCTCGACCCGCTGCTTGAGCTTGTCGAGACCACGCCGTCGGCGGCGCAACCCGCTACGGCCGCGGATCAGTATGACGCGCAGCCCGAAATGTGTGTCGTATCGGAAGATGTGGGTGCTGCAGCACACAGATCCTTCGGTTCGACACACATCTAGCCCGGCCGGGCTGCTGGCGTGCATACGGGTCGCAAGGTCTAGCTGGAGCCGGGGTGCGTACACAATCGTGACGTGAGCGGGGCGCCGAGGAGATTATTGTCTTGGCGTCGCGCTGACGACCGAGTTGTGTACGCGCTGTGCGGGTGTGGTGTTTGGTGGGCGTTGGGCAAGGTGGCGCGGGCCCCGACCAGCGGAGCACCCGGGTCGAGAGCACTGGGCCCGGTGGGTGATCTCGACAGGCTCGATCAGCGGGTGGGCTCGATCGGCGGGTTCAGCTCGACCAGCGGGTTGAGCTCGACCATCGAGTAGGAGCTCGGGCGGCTGGTGGTCTCGACAGGC
>NZ_LZTC01000045.1:0-54350 GCF_001665905.1 Gordonia sp. 852002-50395_SCH5434458 | reverse complement strand
TATGCGATCGTCGGCAGCGTCAGATGTGTATAAGAGACAGACCGAATCCGGTTGCGGGGCCGCAGTATTTGTCCTGGGGCTTGTCCGTGCCGGTCGCCTAGCACCGCTGCGGACAGGGCCTGAATGTGTGTTGAATCGAAGGATGTGGGTGCTGCAGCACCCACTTTTATCGATTGGACACACAGTCTCCAGATCCGAGTAGCAACCGCCAACCGGCAACGCCGCGGATCGATCCGTCCGCGTGGAGTTCAGCCGGCCTCACCGAGTCGTCGAATCAGACCGTTGTTGCCCGCGCGCATCATGTGAGAGTGGTTGAGCGCCAACAGCGGACGACACGCTGCCAGTAGCCAGGCGGGGGTCTTCTTGCGGAGCAACACTTCCTGAGTGAAGTCCGCGGTGGTGACGTCGTCTGTCTGCGACACACACCACTGACTCCAGCCGACGAGATCACCGGCAAGGGTCGCGCGGAGGATTCCGCGTCGGGGGTCGCGAACTTCTTCGACCGCACTGACGTACAGCGACATCGGGAGAAGCGAACGCAGTCTCGCAGTGCCCGACCGTTCGTCGACGCGGTGGACGTCGTGAACCTGCGGCCACCACGTCGGGTAGGCATCGGCGTCGGCCAACGCGTCGAAGACGGCGGTTCGGGCGAAGGGCAGACGCCAGCGACTCGTCATCCGGAAGAAGCGCGGATCGCCCACGGGTCCAGTGTGATCCGCGCACACCACATCGGCCAGGGCTGACACCAGCTCGAGACGCGAGAACTCCCACCGCCAACTCGTGCGGTGGGAGTTCTCGCCCTGTGAGAGTGGTCCGGGGTGACCCGACGCCGTCTACTACTTCGGTGGCATCCGGATGCCGCCGTCGACGCGGACGACCTCGGCGTTCATGTAGGAGTTGCTGACCAATTCGATGACCATCGAGGCGAGCTCGTCCGGCTCACCGAGCCGCTTCGGGAACAGGACGTTCTTGCCGAGGTTGGCCTTGAATGCCTCGGAGTCGGGGCCCGAGCCGTAGATCGGGGTGTCGATCAGGCCGGGAGCCACGGTGTTGACGCGGATGCCGACAGCAGACAGGTCGCGTGCGACCGGGAGCGTCATGCCCACGACGCCACCCTTCGACGACGAGTAGGCGGCCTGACCGATCTGGCCGTCGAATGCCGCGACACTGGCCATGGAGACGATGGCGCCGCGCTCACCGGTCTCGGTGGGCTCGAGGCGGCTCATCGCGGTGGCCGCGAGACGAATGGCGTCGAAGGTGCCGATCAGGTTGATCGCGATGACCTTCTTGTATGCGTCGAGGTTGTGCGCCGACGCGAATTCGCCGTCCTTGCCGACGGTGCGCTGCGCCCAGCCGATGCCAGCCGAGTTGACCAGCACGCGGAGCGGGCCGAGCTCGCTCGCCTGGTTGACAGCGGTTTCGATCTCGGCGGTGTCGGTGACGTCGACCGAGACGAACTCGCCGCCCACTTCCTTGGCCAGCAGCCCACCCTTGTCGGCGTTGAGGTCGGCGACGACGACCTTCGCGCCCTTGGCAGCCAACTGGCGAACCACTGCGGCGCCGATGCCCGACGCCCCACCCGTCACGATTGCACTTGCTCCGTTGATATCCACGTCGACAGCCTACGACGTACTGTGTCGCGGATAACAGTGGGGCCGAGCGATCGCTCGGGAGCGCGGATCGTCAGAGGTTCACGGCGCCCGATCGGTGAACATCGCGACGAGACGGTCGCGTCGCTGTGAGACCAGCGCGGGATCGAGGCGGTGCTGACGCGCGAGCGTGCACATGCCGTGCAGGGATGACCACAGCAATTCGGCGTCGACACCGACGTCTGGGTCATCCTGGCCCAGCGCGCGCAGGAACGGCGCGAACGCATCACGCATGACCTCCGGGGTGTCGTCGGCAGCGAACGTGACCCCGACAGGTAACGCGAACATCGCCTCGTAGGTGGCCGGATGCTTATCGGCGAAGGCAACGTAGCAGTCCACCAGCGCCGCGACGGGCTCGTCGGCGTTGCTGAGCGCAGCGTCAGCGGCGCGCGCAAACTCTGAAAATCCCTGCAGCGCAACGGCAGTCACGATCCCATCGCGACCGTCGGGAAAGTGCTGATACAGGACGGGCGGGGTGTATTCGATCTCGTCGGCGAGCCGCCGCGTCGTGACCGCTGCCCATCCCTCGCGTTCGGCGAGCGTCCGCGCTGCGTCGATCACCTTCTCGTGCCGAGCCGCCCGCTCACGTGCACGCCGTTCCTGAGCACCCATGGCTTCAATTTATCATCGTCATCCTAAACTGCCATTGATATGTAGATCTATCGCTGTTACATTCATGACAGGTCGCCGGAATCAGCACCCCATCAGGAGCAGGTCATGAGTTCAGCAATCATCCAGATCGTCGCCGGGATCTCGATCCTCACCAACGCGATCATCTACGGCATCGACGTCTTCGGTGGCGTCATCATGAAGTCGGTTCTTGCCGAGCTCGACGATGCGACGATGACGTCCGTCGCAGGTTGGGGCCACTACTTCGGCGACCGACGGCTGCCCGTCGCCGGCATCACCGGCCTGATGAGTGCTGTTGTCGCATCAGTGATTTCACTGACCACTGCTCACTACGCCGCCGCAGCCGCAACGCTCGTCGCCACCATCGCATTGGTGCTGTGGCTGGGCCTCTACGCAACTGCGGCGAAGCCGATCAACACCCTGCAGAAGGCGGCCGCACTGGGTGGAACCCTGCCCGACGACGCTCGCGAACTCCAAACCCGTTGGGATTCCCTGCTTCCGGCGCGCATCTCACTGCAAACGACAGCACTCGTCGCGCTCGTGGTCGCCGTCGCCCTGGCGTGAAATACCTGGCGCGAGATACCCAGTCGACGCTCCCGAGCGCACAGTCGGCAGTCTCGAGCGCACAGTCGGCAGTCTCGAGCGCACGGTCGACGGTCAGACGCAGCGGACGATCGGCTCGGGGTCGTACTTCACGGTGCGGGTGTGCCTGCTGATCTCGGCGCCCGTGGCGGCGTCGGAGATGACCCGCGTGTTCGACGTCGTGAAGCCGCGAATCCCGTTGTCGGCCAAGCAGTCGTCGCCGCGCGGCAACTCGACGACCGAGGGTGAGGTGTAGGCGTAGCGGTCGCCGGTGATCGACTCGACGTCGACCGACTTGGTGCTCCACATGCGTACGGTCACACCCGAGGCCGTCCAGCCGGTCTCGATCAGGATTCCGTGGCGGGTGTTGTTTCGGAAGACGAGGTCGATCGCGCCTTCGAAGACCGTCGCCTCACGCGCCTCCGGATAACGCGAGATGTAGTAGCTGTGCTCGGTGTGGTCGACGTCTTCGAGGCCCGCGAAGTACGACGCGTTGTACAGCGTCGTCGCGAACTGCGAAATCCCACCGCCGACCGCCTTCGACGGCCTGCCGTGATCGATGATCGTCGACGTCACGTAGCCCTGCGCCTCACCCCGAGGACCGGTGTAGGAGTTCAGCGAGAACGTCTCGCCCGGCAGCACCACGGCACCGTCGACCTGTTCGGCCACCAGCCTGATGTTCTCGCCGGACGCCGACGAGAAGCCGCCCGTGGTGAACTCCGAGACCACTTCCTTCACACCGAGACTCTTGGCCTTGTCGGTCGTCACCTTCGGTGTGCGCACCTGGTAGGTGGCGCTCACCGTGTCGGGCCGATCGTCGGCCAGCGCGGCGTCGACGATGGTCTGTGTCGTCTTTCGCCAGTCGATCCGTGCGCCGTCGCGGGCGGGCACGACCTGCGGGCTGCCGCCGCTCAACCGGAACGTCGCGCTGACGGGTGCTCGCTCGGTACGGCCCAGATCTGCGCCCACACGTTTCGACACCGCCTTCTCGTCGGCGCGGACCACGAGTCCACCGCGACCGTCGGCCACAAAGCGCAGCACCGCGCCCAGATCGTCGGGGCTCAACCGCGTCCGCGCCCCGTCGGTTCCCGTGACGGCCAGCGACGCCGACGTCGCGCGGGTGGCCGGGCCGTCGACCGTTCGACGCACCGTGTCGGCCGACACCGTCGGCGAGAACGGCTCCATCGGGAGATCGATCGGACCGGTGTCGTCGAGCCAGTGGTCGGCCAACTCGTCGGCAGCGCGCTCACGTACGACGCGGAGACCCTTGCTCGGCATCTCCGCGACCGGAGTGGCACCGCGGTAACGAACACCACCCTCGACGGCGGCCTTCTCCAGATCGGCCTTGCGTGCATCGAGCGTCGCGCTCAAGCGCGCCCGATCGACGTTGACGACCGGTTCGACGTCGCGTGTGCGTCCGAACAACGACGCCACGCGGTCGAAGAGGCTGCGCGGTTGCCGCATCAGACGCTCGGCGGTCGCATCGGCGTCGAAGGTGAGTCCGAGTTCGTGCGGCGCCACCACCGCGGTTCCCGATGGGGTCCTGACGGTGACGGGCTGCGCGGCTCGCTTCTGCAATTGCGTGAGCGACGGGGTCAGTTGCGTGCGTGAGAGGTTGCCGACGTCGAGACCCGCTGTGGTCGCGCCGCGCGCCGAATGTGAGTTCGTGACGACCAGATCGACGGCCAAAACCAGCGATGTGAGAAGCACCACACCCGTGATCAGCCGCGCCCCCATACGTCGTCGACGTGCGGAGGCGGGGAACACTTTGTCAGTCATACAGGACATTTCAGACGCGGGCGAGGTGGGCTCCGCTGACTCCATCAGGTCTCACTCTGCAGATGAGAGCATCTGACCTGGGAAAAGCAGGCGCTCCGGATGAGCTGTCGGGTCGGGGGTCTGACAGCTCAACCGGAGCTAACACGTATATCTACCCTGCATTCCGATTCGTTACATCTCGGTTGGAAAACCTTTGACGAATCTGACGCGAGGGGAGACTCGATCGATCCGGGGGAAGAACTCAGCCCTCGATGATCGCGGTGACGCCCTGGCCGCCCGCGGCGCAGATCGAGATGAGTGCACGACCGCCACCGTTGGCCTTGATCTGCTTGGCGGCCTGGGCCACGATCCGACCACCGGTCGCCGCGAACGGATGGCCCGCGGCCAGCGAGGAGCCGTTGACGTTGAGCTTGCTGCGGTCGATCGAGCCGAGCGCGGAGTCGAGTCCGAGGCGCTCCTTGCAGTACTCCTCGCTCTCGAACGCCTGCAGCGTCGCGAGCACGACCGACGCGAACGCCTCGTGGATCTCGTAGAAGTCGAAGTCCTGCAGCGTCAGGCCGTTGCGCTTGAGCAGACGCGGGATCGCGTAGGTGGGAGCCATGAGCAGTCCGTCGGGACCGTTGACGTAGTCGACGGCTGCGGTCTCGGAGTCGACGAAGTAGGCCAGCACCGGCAGGCCCTTCTCCTGTGCCCACTCGTCGGACGACAGCAGCACGGTCGACGCACCGTCGGTGAGCGGCGTCGAGTTACCCGCGGTCATCGTGGCGTCGCCCAGCGAGACACCGAAGACCGGCTTGAGCTTGGCGAGCTTCTCGACGGTCGAGTCGCCGCGCAGGTTCTGGTCGCGGATCAGGCCCTGGTACGGGGTGATGAGGTCGTCGAAGAAGCCGGCGTCGTACGCGGCTGCCATCTTCTGGTGGCTCGCCGCGGCCAGTTCGTCCTGGTCGGCGCGCTTGATGCCGAATTCCTTGGCGGTGATGGCCGCGTGCTCGCCCATCGACATGCCGGTGCGCGGCTCGCCGTTCTTGGGGATCTCGATACCCAGATTGGGCAGCGCCTTCAGGATCCCGAGCACCTGGTCCTTGGGCGACCGCGCACGGTTGACCTCGAGCAGCGACAGACGAAGGTCCTCGGAGACACCGATCGGGGCGTCGGACGTGGTGTCGACGCCGCCACCGACGGCGACGTCGTAACGTCCGCGCGCGATGCCGTCCGCGACAGCGGTGATCGCCTGCAGACCGGTGCCGCACGCCTGCTGGATGTCGAAGGCGGGGGTGTACGGCGAGAGCGGCGAGCCGAGCACGCATTCGCGGATGAGATTGAAATCACGAGAGTGCTTGAGGACCGCACCGCCCGCGACCATGCCGAGGCGCTCACCCTGGAGGTTGAAGCGGCCGACCAGGCCATCGAGGGCCGCGGTGAACATGTCTTGGTTGCCGACCTTGGCGTATGCCTTGTCCTGACGCGCGAACGGAATGCGGTTGCCGCCGAGGATCGCGACCGGACGCTCGTCGCGAGTCTTGGGTGTGTAAGCCACTTGGATCTCCCAGGGATGAGGGTTGACACTTATAGCGTATTCTTACTCCAGAGTAAGTTAGTTGTCGAACTGCTTCGGACCCCGGGTCCGTCGACTACCCGACAACCGACTCATCGATTCACCTGCACATGAGCCGCACATCACGATCAGAGGAGATTCACGTGGCTTCCAACGGAACCGCCGGTCTGTATTCGAGTTTTGTCCATTCCGGCCCCGGATCGTTCATCGCCAAGCAGGCAGGACTCCCGGTGCCCCCGACCCTGCGTCGGTACAAGCCGTCGGAGCCGCCGCTTCCGGGCCCGGTGCTGCTCGGCGGCAACGGCCGACTCGTCGAGCCGATCCGCGAGATCCTCTCCACTCCTGACTACACCCTGATCCACAACGCGACCACGGGTCGCAGCGCCGACAAGTACGGTGGCCTGGTCTTCGACGCGACGGGCATCAAGAAAGCAGCCGACCTCAGCGCGCTGTACGAATTCTTTCAGCCGGTCATGCGCTCGACGGCGGCCTGCGCGCGATTCGTCGTGCTCGGCACCACGCCCGAGCTGATCGACGACCCCGACGAGCATGTCGCCCAGCGCGCGCTCGAGGGCTTCACACGCTCGCTCGGCAAGGAGCTGCTGAAGGGTTCGACCGTTCAGCTCGTCTACGTCTCCCCCGACGCCAAGACCGGTGTCACGGGACTCGAATCGACGCTGCGCTTCGTGCTCTCGGCCAAGTCGGCGTTCGTCGACGCCCAGGTGATCCGCGTCGACGCCGACGATTCGGTCGCACCGTCGAACTGGGACAAGCCGCTCGACGGCAAGGTCGCGGTTGTCACCGGTGCCGCGCGCGGTATCGGCGCGACCATCGCCGAGGTGCTGGCGCGCGATGGCGCCCACGTCATCTGCGCCGACATCCCCGCCGCGGGTGAAGCACTCGCCGAGACCGCGAACAAGGTCAACGGAACGGCATTCCCGCTCGACGTGAGCGCCCCCGATGCGGGCAGCAAGCTCGCCGAGCACGCACTCGAGCGTCACGGCGGCATCGACATCATCGTCAACAACGCCGGAATCACCCGCGACAAGCTGCTCGCCAACATGGATGAGGGCCGCTGGAACTCGGTGATCTCGGTCAATCTCGTTGCGCCGCAGTCACTTGTCAACGCGCTCGTCGAGAAGGACGCGCTGCGCTCGGGCGGTGCGGTCGTCGACGTCAGCTCCATCGCGGGCATCGCGGGCAACCGCGGCCAGACCAACTACGGCGCGTCGAAGGCTGGTGTCATCGGCCTCGTCGACGCGTACTCGCCGATTCTCAAGAAGAAGGGCATTACCATCAACGCGGTGGCGCCGGGCTTCATCGAGACCAAGATGACCGCGGCGATTCCGCTCGCAACCCGCGAGGCCGGACGACTGATGAGCTCGCTGCAGCAGGGTGGCCAGACCGTCGACGTCGCGGAGACCGTCGCCTACTTCGCCAACCCGGCGAGCAATGCCATCACCGGCAACGTGGTTCGCGTCTGCGGCCAGGGATTCCTGGGGGCCTGATGAGCAAGACGATCACACTCGACGGCCCGCCGAGCACGCTCGACGTGTACTCGAAGGCTGTTACCGCGATGCTCCCGGTGATCGGCAAGTCGGGACCGGTGCGTCCCGATACCCCGCTACCGGACAGGCGGTATCGCCTCGAGAACGTGCGTGTCGACCCGGATCGACTGCAGGCGTACACCCTCGCGACAGGCCAGCAGTTCGGTCCGGTGCTGCCGATCACGTACCCGTTCGTGCTGCAGTTCCCCCTCGCGATGAAGATCATGACCGACGGCGACTTCCCTTTCGGCGCAGTCGGTTCGGTGCATCTGGAGAACACCGTCGAGCGGTTCCGTCCGATCGGCGTCGACGAGCCGCTGACCATCGAGACGCATGCGGAGAATCTGCGCGAACACCGCAAGGGCATTCTCGTCGACATGGTGTCGGAGTTCAGCGTCGGCACCGAGCCGGTCACGCGCCAGGTGGCGACGTTCCTCTCGCAGCAGCGCACCAGCCTGTCCGACGAACCTCGCGGCCCCGCGCCGCGTGAGCAGGCTCCACCACCGCCGAACGCGATCCTGTCGGTTGATCTCGGCCGCATTCGCGAGTACGCCGCGGCGTCGGGCGACCGCAATCCGATCCACATGAGCGATCTGAGCGCCAAGGCGTTTGGTTTCCCCAAGGCCATCGCGCACGGAATGTGGAGTGCCGCAGCGGCAATCGCCAACGTCGAGCCACAACTGCCCGACCACGTCACCTACGCCGTCAAGTGGGGCAAGCCGATCCTGCTTCCGGCGAAGGTCAACCTCTATGTTCGACGCATCGACGGGGTCGGCGGGAAATCGTCCGGCAACTTCGACATCGCGATTCTCAACCGGCGCAAGGGATATCCGTACCTGACCGCCACCACGCGAGGCGCCTGAGCCGCGCCCACCTGACACGACGCCGCCGCCCGCACTCTACGAAGTGCGGGCGGCGGTGTTGTTTTCTATGCGTATCGGCTCTATGTGTATCGGCGCCTGGAAACAGCGTGCGCGCGTGGCGGTCAGGCCTGCGCGCCGGAGTCCTCCGCGTCGACGCTCCCGCCGGCCACGGTGCCGCGCCCGACGCCCTTCAGGCCGCGCCAGGTGATGCCGACGAGAAGGTCGGTGGCCGTATCGATGTCGACGTCGCCCTCCGAAATGCGGTCGGCGACGGCCTCACCCGCACCGACAAGTGCCACCGCGGTGAGTTCGAAATCGATGTCACTCGCGCCCTCGACAGTTGTCCCGCGGCGGATCAGTTCGGCGACCATGTCGGTGACACGATCGCGACTGTCCCGCACGATCTGCGCGAAGTTGGCCGTGCCGATGGCGACGCGGTAGAGCACCTTCCACGACTGGCGGTGCTGGTCGACGTACCCCAGAAACTCACGGACCACCGTGCGGGCCTGATCACGCTGTCGCAGGGTGGGATCGAAGCCGATCGCCATCGCGTCGATGAATCTTCCGGACTCACGCGCGATGCACGCACTGAAGAGTTCGTCCTTGGAGCCGTAGTACAGGTAGAGCATCGGCTTGCTGATTTGCGCTTCTGCCGCAATCGAGTCCATCGAGGTCTCGCGGAACCCGTTCTCCGAGAACACCTTCACCGCGGCGTCGAGCATCTGTTGCTCGCGAACCGCGCGTGGGAGACGCTTGGTTCCGCCTGCCATCACTCATCTCCTCTTTGCGGCACTGCACATGTTGGGTTACCCACTAATTTTACCAGTGAGTAAGTTTGCGCGGCGGAACAACCGCCACTCTCAGCAGCGCAGCACGCCCTTCGCGCGCAGGATTCGCACGACGGACCGGTCGACGCGAGCCTGCGTGAGCGTGCCGGCGGTCACCGCGCTCTGCATCGAGTCGAGCACCGACGAAACGCGGTCGGTGGTGATCCACAGCGCGATGTCGCCACCGGCCTTGATGGACATCAGCGCGGCCTGCTCGATCGGATAGCGCTGGCTGATGGCGGCCATACCCGACAGGTCGTCGGAGAACACGACTCCGTTGAACGCAGGACCCCCGTAGGGCTTGCCCGTTCGCAGCATGGTCATCGCACGGGGACTGATACTCGCGGGCGTCTCGGGTCCGGTGAGTCCCGGCACGATCAGGTGCCCGACCATCACACCCGCGTTGCCGGGGTTGCGCAGAAGCGTCTTGTAAGGCACGAGGTCGCTGGTGATCAGCGACGACAGCGGCGGTGTGCGCACCACCCCGGTGTGCGAGTCGCCCGAGCCGTGGCCGTGGCCGGGGAAGTGCTTGTAGACCGGCATGATGCCCGCGTCCTCGAGTCCCGCGGCGAAGGCGCCCGCGTACTGGGTGACGACCTGGGGGTCGTTGCTGAACGAACGATCGCCGATCACCTCGTCGGCGCTCTCGTCGCTCACATCGGCGTCGGGCGCGAAGTCGACGGTGATACCGAGCCGCTTGAGCTGACCGCCGATCGACGCCGCAAGGGTGCGCACCTGGGCCGGCGTCTTGGTCTGAGCCAGCTCGCGCGCCGACGGACTGTCGATGCCGAGCGACGACAGCCGCGACACGCGGCCGCCCTCCTGGTCGACGGTCACCATCAGCGGGAATGGCTGCGAGCGCGAGAGCCGGGCGGCTGCACCGCTGGTCAGGATCGACTTGTCGGTCCAGCTTCCGACGAAGATGCCGCCGATGTGCTCACGTTGCACCACCTGCGTGGCCTCGGCAGTTCCCGTGACGCCGACGACGATGAGCTGAGCGAGCTTCTGTCGCAACGGCATTCGCGAAAGCTCCGGCGCCCCACACGCGTTGGGCGCCACGGCAGGCGACACCGCGGATGACGAGGCGACGCTCTGCGAAGAGGGAGTCGAGGCGTACGCCGACGTCACCGACGATCCACCACCGGACGAGCCGGTCTGGCATGCCGTCAGCGTTGCAGCGACAGCGAGCACCACACCAGCCGTCCGGACACCTGTGAAACGTCGTCGATCAAGGCGCATGTACCGAGTCTGGCATGTACGATTCCCCCATGGCTGCGGGGTCGTCACCCTCCCCCACCGGCCCACATGGCCCCGGTGGCGCTGACCAGCGCGAAAAGACCCAGCACGAGAACTCCCGCACCGGCCAGACTCTTCTGATCGCATACGACGGATCGCCCAATGCCGATCGCGCCATCCGATACGCAGCACGTTTCCTCCAGGCACGCGTCGCGCACGTCGTGACCGCGTGGGAACCCGGGGCCATGAGCGCTCCCCGGGTCTCGTCGCTGGCGGCCGGGATGCAGCCGTACCTGGACACAAGGGCAGAAATCGAAGTCGACGAGGCACTCGAGCGGGAGGCAACCGAGACCAATGCGCGCGGCGTCGCACTCGCGACCGAGTGGGGCCTGGATGCCACGGGAACGCTGGTCGAAGCGGATTCGACGGTCTGGTCGGCACTCATCGCGGCAGCGGATTCGTTAAATGCCGACCTGCTGGTGACGGGGACTCGCGGCGCCACCGGTTTCAAGGCTCTTCTTCGATCGTCCGTGGCGGAACGCGTCCTCAAGCACTGTCACCGTCCGGTCTTCATCGTCCCCGCCAAGTGCGAGTCGGAGCCACGCCCGGAGATCACCGTCTGAAGTCGACCGGCGAAATGGTAGTTTCGTCCGCATGCGCAACAACCGACTGATCGCCGGAGCCGTGGCTGGTATCGCCGGCATCATCGTCGGCCTGGGTGCGGTATTCCTCGGCGGAGCGATCGCGTCGGAGAACAGCCCGTCGACCGATGTCAACAACATCAACCCCAACAGCGGTTTCGTGCAGGGGTCCGTCGACTACGGCTCACGCCAGAACGCCGACGACAAGTGAGCGCACCTCGCATCGGACAATCTCGCATCGAATCACGCGGCATCTGAGGTCCCCCGACCGCTCGGCTGGTAAGGCCCGCTCGGCTGGTGAAGCCCACTCGGCGGATCGGACAATGAGTCGACGCGGCGTCGGCATCGTCTTCGGTGTCGCGCTGATCGTCAGCCTGCTGCAGTCGCCGGGGCGAATCTCCGCCGACACCAAACTCGACCTCACCGCCGACCCTCTCGGCTTCCTGGCACGGGCCGCTCATCTGTGGACGCCGACCGCTCCGATGGGCCAGGTACAGAACCAGGCGTACGGCTACTTCTTCCCGCATGGTGCGTTCTTTGCCGTCGGCGAGTTGGCGCACATTCCTCCGTGGATCACCCAGCGTCTGTGGTGGGCCATCCTGCTGACCGTCGGATTCGTGGGAATCGTGCGTCTCGCCGAACTGCTGCGGATCGGCTCACCGGGTTCCCGGATGCTGGCCGCACTGGTCTTTGTCCTGAGCCCACGAGTGTTGACGACGCTTGGCTCGATCTCGTCGGAGACACTGCCGATGATGCTCGCACCGTGGGTGTTGATCCCGGTGGTGCGAGCGCTCGACGCCGAACGGCCGTCGCCGTACCCGCTGTGGCGCGACGCGTGCCGGTCGGCGGTTGCGGTGGCGCTGATGGGTGCGGTGAACGCCGTGGCCACCCTCGCCGCGCTCGGCGTCGCCGTGGTGTGGTGGGTGATTTCGACAAGCTCAATCAGCGGTCGGGGCTCAATCAGCGGGAAGGGCCACCCGCTGGTCGAGCCGGGCGCGAGCGAAGCGAGCACCCGAGTCGAGACCACTCGCCGTGGCCTGCGCTTCGGCGTCGCGTGGGCGGGCGCGCTGGTGCTCGCGTGCGCGTGGTGGGTGGTGCCGCTGCTGATCCTGTCGCGCGTGTCGCCCCCATTCCTCGACTTCATCGAATCCTCGCGCGTGACAACGGAATGGACGTCGCTCACGGAGGTGCTGCGCGGGACCAGTTCGTGGACGCCATTCGTCTCGCCCGAGCGCGTGGCGGGCGCTGTGCTGACGACGCAACCCGCGGCGGTACTCGCCACCGGGACACTGGCGGCAGCGGGACTTGCCGGACTGTGCATGCGCCGCATGCCGTTTCGAGGACGCTGGGTCACCATCCTCGTCGTCGGCCTCGTCCTGATGTGCGTGGGCTACGCGGGCGGCCTGGGGTCGCCGATCGCCGAACCGATCCGCGCCTTCCTCGACGGTCCCGGCGCCTTCCTCCGCAACATCCACAAGTTCGAGCCGTTCATCAGAATCCCGCTGGTCCTCGGGTTCGCGCATCTTCTCGCCCGCGTGCCACTTCCGAGCACGGCGTCGGCGCGGGAGACGTTCTCCGCGTTCGCCCATCCCGAGCGTTCGCGTCCGGTCGCCGCGACCATGGTCCTCGTCGTCGCCCTGATCGGTGCGGGCTCGCTGGTGTGGACCGGGCAGTTGGCCCCGGACGGCACCTACCGCGCGATCCCCGGATACTGGCAGCAAACCGCCGACTGGCTGCGCGACCATGCCGACGGAGATGACCCAGACGGCAACAATCCCAGCAACTCAGCGCATCCCGGGCGGGCGCTCGTGGTGCCCGGTGCCCCGTTCGCCGATCAGCTCTGGGGACTCACCCGCGACGAACCGCTCCAACCGCTGTCGACGACGCCGTGGGCGGTACGCGATGCGATACCCCTGACACCGCCGGGGGCGATCCGCGCCATGGACTCCGTACAACGCGACATCGCAGCCGGGCGCCCCTCGCCAGGACTTGCCGCGACTCTCGCCGGTCAGGGCATCGACTTCGTTGTTCTACGAGCCGATCTCGACCCGGAGACATCACGGTCGGCCCGCCCCCTGCTAGCCCAACAGACGCTCACGGGTTCCCCGGGTCTCCGCCGTGTCGCTACGTTCGGCCCGCGGGTCGGCCCACCGTCTGCGCGAGGTGTTGTGCGAGACAACGGGTTACGACCCGACATGCCCGCCATTCAGATCTTCGCGGTCGACCACAGCGGCAACCCCGACGCCGCGTCGTTCCCGGGCACCGGTCCGATACTGACCGACACCTCGACCGCAACCCGCATCTCGGGCGGCCCGGAATCGATTGCCGCGGTGCAAGATCTGCGCGCACGACTCGGAATGCCACCACTCGGCCCGTCGCTCCTCGAATCCGACGCCACCCGCGCAGGTCTGGGCGACGCCCCGCTCGTGGTCACCGATACCCCGGCCGACCGCGAAACCGACTTCGGCCGCGTCGACGACCACAGCTCGGCCATCCGGGCACCCGGCGATGCACGCCGAACCCAGAACGCCGCGCCCGACTACCCGGTCGACGGCCAGCCCCTCGTAGAGGGACAGTGGCTTCTCGACAACGCGCCCGGCGAGGTATCGGTCTCCACGTCGGGCTCGGCGTCGGACGCCACCCAGCCGGGCCAGACGTCGCCCGCGAGTTCGCCTGCCGCCGCGTTCGACGGCGACGCGTCGACGGCGTGGGCAAGCAGCGGGCTGTCGTCTGCGGTCGGACAGTGGATGCGCATCGATTTCACCCGTCCGCGAAGCGATCTCGCCGTCCGGCTCACCACCGCGAAGGCGCTCGGCGAGGACGTGTCGTCGATTCTGGTCACCACCGAGGCGGGCACGACCGTCGCGCAGGGTGTCGAGCCGAACAAGCCGGTGACGGTGACCGTGCCCAGCGGCCCGACCCGCTGGATTCAGATCCGCGCCATCAGTACCGAGAATGGCTCTGCCGGAAACCAGTTCGCGCTCGGCGAGGTCGCACTCACCGACCTCTCGTCGGGCATACCGCTCACCATTCGCCACCGCGTGGTGCTGCCGACACTGCAGTCGGATACGAAGGTATCGAGTTGGGTCCTCTCCCAAGAACTCTCGGGTCGCTCGAGCTGTCTGCTCGACAACACCCCGGGTGATCCTGCCACCGATGTCGTGAGATGCGCTGGCGGACTCGGCCTCTCACCCGAGACGCCCGGGGTCATGACGCGCGCGCTGTCGGTGCCACAGCCGACCACCGTCGCACCAGTGATGGTGCTCAGGCCGAAGCCGGGCGACGTACTCGACGCGCTACTTGCTCGTCCGGGAACCGTGACAGCACGTGGCCCGTCGTCGGTGTCGGATACGAGAGGCTCCGCGCAGGCGGCGGTCGACGGCGATCCGACAACCGTGTGGACCGCACGCGACGATGACAAGGACGGTGACAAGCCCGGCCGTAAGTCCCGCCCCCGACTCGACATTTCGCTGCCCACGCCGCAACGCGTCGATCGTCTGCGCCTCGTGCTGCCGCGCGACTATCCCGCGGCACCGACACGCGTGTCGATCGACCTCGGAACCGGCCCACAGGAACGCACGGTCGGAAGTGACGGCGTCGTCGAGCTGAATCCCGCAGTCACCGATCGTATTTCGCTGACAGTGCTTGCACGGCGAGACCTCATCGACGTCAACAGCCTTGGGTTCACCAGCGTCGCACCGACCGGGATAGCCGAGGTGAAGGTAGAACCCGCCCCGCAAGCACCGCCACTCGACGACGAACGCCCGATCTCCGTCGGATGCGACGGCGGCGTGGGGATCACGGTGTCGGGTCAGGTAACCGGAATGAAGATCCAGACCACCGCCGGAGCACTTCGCCGAGGTGAACCGGTGATCGCGACGCCCTGCACGCCGACCATGCGTCTCGGTGCGGGCGAGCAGGAACTGTCGGCGAATCCCGGCAACGCTTTCACTGTCAACACCGTCGGACTCGACGCCGGCGGCGGCTATGGCACACCAGCGTCGTCGAACAGCACTGCTACACAGCCACATTCAAGCGAGATGCCGCGCGTCGTCACGTGGTCGTCGACGTCGCGTTCGGTACAGGTCGACGCCGCGGACGCCGCGCGGCTCCTCGTCGTGCCCGAGAGCGAGAATCCCGGATGGGTTGCGCGCCTGGGAGGCACCGGGTCGGGAAGCGCTGGGTCGGGAAGCACCGAGCTGCGGCCGGTCGTCGTGAACGGCTGGCAGCAGGGGTGGGAGGTTCCGGCCGGAGCGTCGGGAACCGTCTCTCTCGAGTTCCGTTACGACACTCCGTACCGCTGGGCGCTGCTCATCGGATTCGTCTTGCTCGCACTGCTTTTCGCGCTTGCCCTGTGGCCGATTCGCACTCGACGAGACCCCGACAAGGCGCCCGAGCCGACCGTCGAGTCGTCGACGCCGCTCGCGGCGTGTGCATGTGCGGGTGTCGGCTGGCTGGCCGCCTCCTGGCTACTGACGGGATGGTGGGGCCTTGCGATCTCCGTCGTCGGCGGCGCAACCGTTGCGGCACTGAGCCCGCGAGCGCGGGTGGTACTGACATTCGTCGCGATGCTGGCGGCGACGATCGGACTCGCGGCGGCGCCGTGGCACGCCGAGTCCGGATACAACGGATTCGCTTGGTGGGTTCAGCTTCCCGCGTTCGTCGCGGTCGCGAGCACCGTCTGGTCGGCACTCGTCTCTGCTGTGCCGGAGTCGTCGCGAGACGCGCTGTCCCGCTGGCTGCGCGCGGCAGGTGTCACTCCGCGGCGCCGCGCTTCCCGAGAGCGCAGCCAGTTGCGCGACGGCTCCTCGACGAACGCGTAACTCGCCGCCGAAATCCCGATACTGAGAACCGCGGTGATGATCCAGACCACCGCGGTGTGGCCGGTGAACGGGACGATCCCGAACAGCCCGAACACCACCGCGAGCACGGCCACATGCCAGATGAAGATGCCGTACGACCACCGCCCGAGCGCGAGCATCACCGGCGAGGTGAGGAACGGGAACGGTCGGTCGGACAGCCGGGACAGCACCCCCGCCCGACCATCCGAGCAGATCAGCGGCGCGAGCAGCGTGAAACCGCAGATCGCCCCCAGCGTGGTCTTCACGGCGAACTGCCACGGCTCGAGATCTCCGAGTCCCGTCGGTCCCGCGAGAGGTGTGCACGCCAGTCCATACGCGACGACGAACACGACGAGCATCAGTCTGCGTCGTGCGCCGACCGCGGCGACAACCCGTGTGAAGCGAGTCGGCTGGCCCAGTTCGTCGGCACCCGCCACCTCGGCGAGCACCAATCCAGCGATGAACCACGGAAGATGCCCGACCACCCAGTTCGTCGGCTCGACGCCGTCGGGTGTCGGAAGGAGTTCGGCGATCCACCCCCAGGTCAGGCTCACCACGCCGAGCGCGACCAGCACCGGGATGCGGGCGGACACGCTGCGGCCGCGCAGTGCGAACAACGCGAATCCCAGAATCGGGAGGAGCAGGTAGAACGCGACCTCGACCGAGAGACTCCACATCTGGGTCAGGCCCGCGGTCAGCGACAGCGGGACAAACACCTGCGTGAGCGTCAGATTGGCGAACCACACCGTCGCGTCGGCGCCCTGCGCTTCGGGCAGCAGAGTCAACACGACGACCACGACCACGAGGTAGGCGGGCCAGATGCGCACCACACGGTGACGCAGGTAGCGGCGTATCGGCGGGTGCGCCGCGTGATCCGACCGGCCCGCACCCGACCAGCCGTGCGCGCTCGCCACCCACGGCCGCCACAGCAGAAACCCCGACAGCGCGAAGAACAGTGCGACGGCGAGATCGAGTCTGCCCAGGATCGGGCCGATCCCCGGCAACGCGACGGCACCCGTCTGGAACGCTACGTGCGTGGTGAGCACCCCGAGTGCAGCAACCGCACGCATGCCCTCCAACTGCGGAAAGAACCTGCGCGCCGGGCCACTCGACGACGAGGTGATCTGCGTCGTCGATGGCTCTGGCACCAGCCCAGGATACGGACCTTCGCACGACGCGTATGCGGCCACCGAACCGGCACCCGACAGGCGAACAGCACCCGAACAGTAGTGTCGTGCCCATGTCGCAGGCCCGGACCCCGAGTTCACCCACCCCGGGCGCCCCGACCGCGAGCCGATTCAGCACGGCCGATCTCATCGGGCCGACCCTCATCTTTCTCGGCGCATTCCTGATCGCGGTGACCATCGCGTTGCCGACGCTGTTCGTCGATCGCCTCCGCACCATCCCGCTCAGCACCGATCAGACAACGGTGTCGACGGCCGGAATGTCCGACGACGAGCACGCGCAGATCCTCGACCGATGCTCGCTGAACACACCGCGCGCACGTGTCCTCGACGCGACGCTCGTACGCCAGCAACGTGTCGTCGCGGTGCGTCCCGCCGATGCACGACGGGTCACACTGCAGGCAGGCGCATCGGTGCAGGCCGACCGCATCTGGCTCGACGGGAAGGAATCCGAGTCCGACGCCGCTCGACCGGGCAGCGAGGTCGCGCCCACCGAGGGCGCCGACGCGTGCACGTCGCCGACGGTGTCGGCTGTCCGGGACCGCGTCACGCTGAACCGTCGCTCGGCGCTGCCCGACCTCGGGGCCGTCGGCGGAACGCGGGGCAACTCCGAGATTCAGTACGACAGCAACTCCGCGCCGGTCCAGGCGTCGGATCGTCGTGGCTACACCTACGTGCTGCCCTTCGATCCGCCGACGTCGGGCGCCCGGTACTTCGACGTCACCACGCGTCGAACCGTGCCACTCGTCGACGCCGGGGAGTCGCAGGTGGGCGGCCGTACCGCGATCCGGTACCGCGCCGAGATCCCCGACACCGACCTCGCCGCCATTGGCTCGGGCACGCCCTCGGGCACCCCGGCCACGCGCATCACGCGACCGGCGTCGTGGTTCGGCATCACCGACGGTGACCCGAACCGACAACTCACCGCGACCCTGCACCATCGGGCTAAGTGGGACATCTCGGTCGACGCCGCGACCGGCGTGATCCTCGACGAACGCGTCGACGTCGAACAGACCTATCGCGTTGCCGGTTCTGATGGATCTCAAGGCCCAGACTCGGGTGTCGCAGACTCGGGTGTCGCGCTCACCAACCTGCGCGCGACGTTCGGCTTCGACGGCTCGACGCAGCGCGCGATGGCCGACGACGCGGCGTCGCTCGCCGGGCCCGTCACGATCTGGGGGCGCGTGGTGCCCCTGATCGCGGGAATCGTCGGTGCGCTGGCGCTGATCGCGGGTGCGCTGCTCACGTTCCCGGGTCGGTGGCAGCGCTGGGTCGACGATCGCCCGCCTCGTCGTCGGAGGCACGACGACCAACCGCACCGTCGGACACACGACGATCCGGAGTCCGATGCGAAACCTTAAGGGCCACAAGAGTCGTCGTGACCGCGGAGACTGTCGCGGCGACAGCGGCGATCACCGCGAGCCGCATCACGCTGTGCCCGAGCAGAAGGATCGCGGCCGCCTCCATGGCAAGGAAGAGCCAGGCGAGGATCGAAATGCGGGTGCGGTCGTGCGCAATGGCCGCGAGCAGGGCAACCTGTAGCACCGCGAACGCCGCGCCGGTGTAGGCGAACAGTCCGAGCAGGTCGGTCAACTCCCGATAGTCGTCGCCGATAAGCGTGGGCAGCAGTGGGCCGGCGAGGGCGCCGAGCACCGTGATCACCAACCCGATCGCGGCAACCACCCCGACTGCCTGCCGCAGTGACCGACCAGACGACGCCGGGTCGGCGAGTTGCGGATAAAAGACAACGCCGACCGCCTGTGGCAACCAGAAGGCCACTTTCGTCGCGATGGCACCGAAGGCGTAGACGCCCGCATCACGCGGGTCGAGGACGGTGCGCGAGAGCAGCACGTCGAGCGAGACCGCGACGACGAGCACCAGTTGCACCTGCGACGCCCGGACGACGGTCGACAGGCCGGCACCCGGCAGTCCGGCACCAGCCGTGCTCCCGGCAGGCATGCGCGCACGGGCAAGGCCCCACACGACCGCAGCGGCGACGGCGGTCCCCACCGCTCCGGCGAGCAGCGCTCCTGCCGGTCCGGCGCCCGCGGCCAGTGCCGCGATCGTCGGAGCAGCGCGCACCACCCCGACCGCCGCGAGGACGACCCCGAGCGTTCGGAATCGTCGACGCCCCTGCAGCACACCCTGACCACCGCCGACGACGGTCAGCAGCGGCGCGGCCGCCAGCCCTGCCGCGGTAAGCGTCCACGACGTCGACGCGACCGCGGATACGACCGGGACGGCGATGACCGCAAGTACCGCGACGGCGAGCGCACACCGCATGGTGAGAGTACGTATCCGCAGGTCATCGCGGCCATGAACGACTTCGCGCGCAACCACGGCCTGCAGCGCGAGCGCGGGAACGGTGAGCACCAACTGTGCCGAGAGCGCGACGGCCAGTTCGCCGTACTCCGCGGGCGTCAGCCACCAGCGGCCAGCACCGAGATGGACCGCGTACGCGCAGACGTTCGCGAGCATCGAACCGACAGCAACCCACCCGACTGCATCGACGACGGGGGAACGCACCATGTGGTCAAGTGTGCCTCTCCGGTGTGAAACGATAGACAGCGATGTATGACCAGAACACGCAGACCGACGTCGAGAGCACCGACGTCGGCTTTCGCATCGACCCGGTTCTCGCGCGTAGCTGGCTGTTGGTCAACGGCGCCCAGCACAATCGATTCGCACACGCTGCGCGGTCGCGCGCCGACATCGTCGTGCTCGATATCGAGGATGCGGTCGCTCCCAAGGACAAGCTCACCGCGCGCGACAACGTCGTCCAATGGTTGACCAGCGATCCCGGCTCCGGCCCCGACGGCAACCCCCTTCCCGGCGGCGCAGGCGACTGGGTGCGTGTCAACGGCTTCGGTACGCCGTGGTGGGCCGACGACCTCGAGGCGCTCTCGAAGACCCCGATCGGCGGCGTGATGCTCGCGATGGTCGAGTCCGTCGACCACGTCACCGAGACCGCCAAGCGGCTCCCCGACGTGCCGATCGTCGCACTGGTCGAGACGGCACGCGGGCTCGAACGCATCAGTGAGATCGCGTCGGCGAAGGGCACCTTCCGGCTGGCGTTCGGTATCGGAGACTTCCGCCGCGACACCGGCTTCGGCGACAACCCGATGACCCTGGCGTACGCGCGCTCGCGGTTCACCATCGCGGCGAAGGCGGCACACCTACCCAGCGCCATCGACGGCCCCACGGTGGGATCGAGCGCACTCAAGCTCAGTGAGGCGACGGCCGTCAGCGTCGAATTCGGCATGACCGGCAAGATCTGTCTGACACCTGATCAGTGCGCTCCGGTGAACGAGGGCCTCACACCGTCGATCGACGAGATCACCTGGGCGAAAGAGTTCTTCGCCGAGTTCGAGGCCGACGGCGGCGAGATCCGCAACGGCTCCGACCTTCCCCGCATCGCCCGCGCGACCAAGATCCTCGACCTCGCCCGCGCGTACGGGGTGACCGGCACGGAGTACGAGGTCGATCCCGGGCACGCGTCGGCACCGTCGGACACCTACCACTACTGAGTTCGCCGGACTCAGATCACCGGACCCAGATCACACGGCACGCCATGCACCGGTTGCTGCCGACGCTCTGGGTGATCAGCGCAGCGTTGACCGCGCTGATCCTCGGTCCGCTGCTGCGCCCGGGATATCTGCTCTACCGCGACGCGGTGTCGACGCCCCGGTCGTACGTGACCGACACGACGTTGGGGATCGGCGACCTACCACCGCGTGCCGTTCCGCAGGATTGGGCTGTGGCACTGGGGAGTTCGGTGGTCGACGGCGGATTCCTCGTCACGGCAATCCTGTTCGCGGCACTGACCGTAGGCGGCGTCGGATACGGCAGACTTGCGGCGCATCTCGTACCCGGCGCCGGCCGGACCGGCGCCGTCGCGGCCACGATCGTCTCGTTGTGGAATCCCTTTGTCGCAGAACGACTTCTCCAGGGCCACTGGGGGCTTCTCGTCGGGTACGGCGCGCTGGGATGGATCGCGCTGGCCGCTGCGCAATACCGTGACACAGCGTCGATGCGCCGCTGGTGTGTATTGGCGGCACTTCTCGCCGTCGCCGGATTCACGCCGAGCGGTTCACTTTTCGGCCTCGTGGTTGCAGTGGTCTGCGTCCGCGCGCGGCCGCTGATCGGGGTGCTGGCGGCGTGGGTGTTGTCGGCGCTGCCGTGGCTGGTGGCCGCGCTGCTGACCTCTGCGTCGACCTCGACGGACGGCACTGCGGGGGTGCGCGCCTTCGGGTTACGGTCCGAACCAGGGCTCGGACCGCTCGGAACTGTGCTGGGTCTCAGCGGTATCTGGAACGCCGACGCCGCACCTGCGAGCCGCACGTTCTGGTGGGCAGCGGTCGCGACGGTCTGCCTGATCGCAGTCGTCGGGGTCGGGTCGATCACGTTGTGGCGCAGGCGCGAACTGCTTGTCGACGCTCCCCTCGTACGAGCGCTGGCCGTGCTCGGTGTTGTGGTGGTTGTTGGTCTGGCGATCACGGCCTTCGGACCGGGCAGCGGCGCGCTCGCGGGGGTCGTCTCCGCGATCCCGGGCGGTGGGCTGCTGCGCGATTCGTCGAAGTTCGTGGCGCTGGTGATGCCTATCGTCGCGGTGGCGAGCGCTGCCGCGGTGTGGCGGTTACGTGACCTCGTCCCTTCGGGTTTCGCGCTCGCGGCGGTGGTTCTTCTCGTGGTGGCACCGCTGCCCGACCTTGCGTGGGGAGTCGGCGGACGACTCTCGACGGTGCAGTATCCCGACGATTGGGCGCGCGTTGCGCAACTCGTTCCCGCCGACGCGGGCGACGTCGCGCTATGGCCTCCCGGCACCGTGCGGCAGTACCCCTTCACCGACTCGCCATCACTCGATCCGGCCGCACGCATGCTGCGCGCGCCCGTCGTCGAATCGGGCGAACTCGTCGTCGACGGCGCGACCGTCGACGAGGCGACACCGCGCGCACAGCAGGTGACCGAAGCGCTGCGCACCGGTGGTGACCCGATAACTCTCGCTCGGCTCGGCGTCGGCTGGGTGCTCGTCGAAAATCTCTCGGGCACAGCTCAACCCGATGTACCGGCCACGCTGGCCGACCGCGCGGACGTCGTCTTCCGCGGCCACGATCTCGTCCTGTTCCGTATCGCCGACCCGACCGACGTCGGCGACGCCTCCAGCGCAGCGCGCGTAACGGCCTACGCGGCACACCTTGTTTGGGCTGCGCTGATCATCTGCGGCGGTGTGGCTACGCTGTGGCCGCTAGGGCGCCGCCGGGCTCGCAGTGAGGTTCAGCCGCGCGAGGACTGATCGAAGACCGACATGAAGCCGTCGGCCGTCGCCGACCACGAATAACGTTGCGCGCGTTCGCGTGCGGCCACTCCGAGGCGGTTGCGTTCGGCAGGATTGTCGAGGAGTTTTCTTGTGGCGGAGAGCATCTCGTCGACGCCGTCGACCAGTAGTCCGGTCTCGGCGTCGTCGATCGATTCCGCGAGTCCGGTGGCGTGGCGGTAGCCGATGGTCGGCACACCCATCTGTGCCGCTTCGATCACCGCGAGTCCCCACCCCTCCTTACGCGAGGGCATCAGGTGCACGTCAGCCTCCGCGAGGACCTGATACTTGCGTTCGTTCGACACGTGCCCGTGGAAAGTCACAAGACGCTCGACACCGAGTTCGCTTGCAGCCGAACGCAATCGAGACGACCACCAACCGTCGCCGATGACGTCGAGATGCACATCACGCTCACCCGCGCGGTGCAGGTCGGCAAGAACCCGCAGCGCATCCTCGACCTGCTTGTGCGGTACGAGACGCGAGAGCACACACAGCCGAGCCGGCCCGTGATCGTCACGCAGTACCGGCACCGCCAAGTCAGGCGTCGGGTCGATTCCGTTGTGCACCACGGTGATCCGGTCGTCGTCGACACCGAGTTCGACGAGCTCGCGCGCCGACGGCGCCGACACCGTCACATACCGGTTGCGACGGTGGACCCGCGGCGACACCCGCGACTCGAGGAACCATCCCAGTCTGCCGAGGAGTCGGCCGGCCACCGGCCACTGCTCTCGGTGACAGTGATGCACGAGCACGATGGTCGGCGACGACGAGACCAGTGTCGCGAAGAACGGGATGCCGTTCTGTGTGTCGACGATGGCGACGGGCGAGACTCCCGCGAGCGGACCGAAGCCCAGCCGACCGGCGAGGAGCACGGCCAGGATCGCCGGATACACGGTGATCCGACCCCCTGCGCGTACGAAGCGCATGCCGTCGCGGTCCTCGGTGCGCAAGGCACCCGGGTACGTCGACGTCAGGTAGGTGACGCGCATTCCGCGTCGAGAGAGTTCCGCACCGACCCGCTCGAGGTAGGTTTCGCTGCCTCCACCCTGGGGGTGGCGGGTATCGCGCCAGCACAGCAGCACGACGTCGGACGGGGTGTTCATCGCCGACAATGCTACGCACCCACCCCGGTAGCATCTCCGACGTGCCGCGACCGAGAACGACCAAAGACTCCTCGACGGCGGGCTCGACCACGACACGTGCCGACGCCGGGATGGCCCGAATCGCCACGCTCGCACGCGCGGCGGGGCTGCTCAACGACTTCCGCTTCGAGCAGTCCGATCCCGCCCGCTTCTACCGCGCCCTCGCCGACGACACCGCCGACCTCGTGGGCGCCTTCGCCGAGCTCGACGGTGCCGTGGTGCTCGACGTCGGCGGCGGTCCCGGCTACTTCGCCGATGCGTTTCGCCAGCGCGGGGCGTCGTACCTGTCTGTGGAACCCGACCCGTCCGAAATGCACGCGGGCGGTCTGGAACATCGGGGATCGGTGCGGGCGTCGGGCCAGGAGTTGCCGTTCGCCGATGGCTCTATCGACATCTGCATCTCGTCGAACGTCGTCGAACACACGCCTGCGCCGTGGGAGATGGCCGACGAGATGCTGCGGGTGACACGTCCCGGCGGCATCGTGATCGTCAGCTACACGCTGTGGTGGGGTCCGTTCGGTGGACACGAGATGGGTCTGCGGCACTACTTCGGCGGCGCCCGGGCCGCGCGCTGGTACACGCGGCGCAACGGGCATCCGCCGAAGAACCTGTTCGGGACGTCGCTGTTTGCCGTGACCGCCGACGACGGTCTGCGGTGGGCTCGGTCCCGACGCGGCCGCGCACGGCTGGTCGCGGCCTTCCCGCGCTACCTGCCGAGCTGGGCGTGGTGGGTGCTGCGCATACCGCTGGTGCGCGAGGTTGCGGCCACGAACCTGGTGCTGGTGCTCGAGCCGCGCTGAGGCTTGGGCGCCCCTGTGCTCAGCCGAGCCCCGCTGCGCAGCGCAGTGTGCCGCCGTTGCTGGTCGCCGAGGCGAGCAGTTCCTCACCGCGAAGGATGTTGCAGGTCACCGGGCCACGCACGACGACTGCGGTCAGTTCCGCGTCGGTGCCCGTGACTGTGGCCTGCCGTGACCACGGGGTTCCGGTCGCCGCGACGATCTCGTAGTCGTTGCCCTTGCGGAACCGCAGTGCGACGACGTCGCCGTTGCCGGTGATCTGGTAGGTCACCGCCCCTGCCGCCGGCGCGGGTGTTGTCGTGGTGGTGGTCTCCTCGGTGGTGGTTTCCTCGGTCGTCGTCGTGGTGGGTGTCGTAGTCACCGTGGTGGTCGCGGGCGCGGTGGTCGCGGCCGTGCCGCCGTCGCCTCCGGAACTGCGGATGATCGCATAGGCGACTACGGCGATCAGAGCGATGACCGCGATGATCGCCACCACCAGGATCGCGGTGCGTTTCCCGCCGCCCGACGAGTCGGGGTCCTGCCCTGGCTGCTGCTCGTTCCCGTAGCCCTGCCGGCCGTACTCCTGGTTGCCGTAGCCCTGCTGGCCGTAGCCCTGGTCGGGGTAGCCCTGCTGGCCGTAGCCCTGGTCGGGATAGCCCTGGTCGCCGTAGTGCTGCTGGTCGCCGTAGTGCTGCTGGTCCCCGTACGGCTGGTTGGCGTAGGGATCGTGCTGCGAGTAGGCCTCGGTGCGCGCCGTCGGGTCGCCGCCCGCCGAAGGGTCCTCGTTGGGGTCGAACGCCCGGGTGTGCGGGTGCTCGGCCGGGTCGTTCGGGTCCTCGGGTGGTCGCGTCATGGCGCCGATTGTGCCAAACCGCCTGTCGCCACATGTGGGACTGGTCCAAGACCTCTCACTGTGGACAGCACAGCTTCGGCGAACAGGCCGCGCCGTGTGCCAGCTCGATCCGTATGACAGTCAGCGCCGATTCCGGGCGGAACGTCATACGGATCGCTGGACATCTGCGCGCCCGGGCTCGCCGCCCGGGGCTCGCCGCCCGGGCTCGGCGCTCACGCCTCGGCGATCGCCTCGAGTGGTCGGGTGCGGGCGGCGCGGTTGGCGGGCCACAGCGCGGCGAGCACTCCGACGACGCCCGCTCCGATCAGGGTCACGACGATGAGCGTCCACGGCAGGACCGGATCGCCGAGTCCCCAGCGCGCAAGCGTGCGCACCAGCGCCCACCCGACGACCACGCCGATCACCACACCGACGAGCGCACCGTATATGGCGATGAACACCGACTCGAGGTAGATGCTGCGTCGAACCTGACCGCGCACCATGCCGACGGCTCGGAGCATTCCGATCTCGCGGCGTCGCTCCACCACCGACAGCGCCAGCGTGTTGACGATGCCGAGGATCGCGATGACCAATGCCAACCCGAGCATGGCGTACAGGACGCCGAGCATCTGGTCGATCTGCTGCGACACACTGCTCTTGAACTGTTCACGATCCTGCACCTGCACCGTGAGGTACGAACTGGTCGCGTTCTCGAGATCTGTTCGTAGCGTTGACGAGTCGACGCCGGGCTTCGCCTTGACGAACACTCCGAAGCTCATCCGCGCAGGCTCGGGCATCAGTGACTCGTAGACCTTGCTGCCAACGAGCCACGGCTGCAACGTCTCGTTGTCGGCGTACACGCCGTCGACCCGCGTGGGAACCTGCTGACCGAGCGACGAGGTGAAAGTGACTGTGTCACCACGCTTCCAGCCCCTGTCGTTGCTTGTTCGCTGGCTGACGAACATCCCGTTGTCCGGGAGTCTGTCCGACGCACCGTCGAGCATGTCGATGTTGGTGACGGAACTGATCTGGCCGCCGAGTGGCGAGAAGCCACTGACCTTGGTGTCGCCGACCCGCGCCTGCGCCACACCGAAACTGACCGAATCCTCGACGCCCTTCACACCTTTCACGGCTTCGGCGACGGCTGGCGAGATCGGCAGGTTGTTGGTGCCGGTCACGATGTAGTCGGCGGTGATTCCCGTGTCGACGGCGGTGTCGACGGTGCCCTTGAATGATGTGCCGAGCGTGCCGATCACAGCCACGAGGATCAGCCCGAGTGTCAGCGCGAAGGCTGTCGCGGAGCTGCGTCGTGGATTGCGCATCGCGTTGGTGCGGGCCAGGTAGCCGATCGACCCGAAGGGTGCGCCGATCACTCGTCCGAGCACACCGACGACGGGCTGCAGTAATGCCGGGCCCGCGAGTACGGCCGCCAGAATCGCGGCGCCCGCGCCGAGACCGACGACGATCGCACGCAGCATGCCCTCCCCCATGGCACCCCACACGATCGCGACGACGGCGATCACACCGAACACCACTCCTGCGATCGTGCGGTTTCGCAACGACGACGCGCGCTCGGCGTCGCTGGCGCGCATCGCCTCGACGGGCGGCACTCGGGCCGCACGCACCGCGGGAACCCACGCGCTGACCATCGTGACCACGACGCCGACGAACAGTGCCGCGAGTACCGCCCACACACTCACGTTGAGCGACGCCTGCGGCAGCCCCGACGTCGACGACGTGATGGCCTTGAGCGCAGCCGCCAGCCCGATGCCGACACCGAGACCGACGAGTCCACCGATCACACCGACGACGAACGCTTCGAACAACACCGATCGCGACACCTGGCGCTCGGTGGCACCCACCGCACGCAGCAATGCGAGCTCCCGATTGCGTTGCGCCACAATCATCGAGAAGGTGTTGTAGATGATGAATGTGCCGACCACCAGACCGATGGCGGCGAAGGCGAGCAGGATGCCGGTGAAGATTGTGAGGAACTGGTTAACGCGGTCCTTCTCGTCCTGGCGCACCTGATCGCCGGTACGGACCTTGAGCGCATCCGACGCGAGGAGCTTCTGGACGCGATCGCGCAGTTCGGTGTCGCTGACGCCCGCGACGGCGGACATGTCGACGGTCGCGACATGCTCACCGTCGGAGAGCAGTTGGCTTGCCGCTTCGCGTTCGAACTGCACGTTCACGAATCCGCCGGTGTCGCCCGTGAGCTGGCTGATACCCACGACCGTGACGTCCATTGGCTGGCTCGAGCCCTGTCCGACAACCACTTTCGTCTGCGAACCGACCTTGAGATCACCCTTCTCCGCCGCCGATTCGTTGAGGACCACTTCCTGGTATCCGGTCGGTGCACGTCCGCCGGGCAGCAGCTTTCCGTCGTCGGGAGACAGCGACTCGTTCGGCGGAATGTACGCCGAACCAATGCTCGGCGCCCCGCCGGTTTGCAGTGCCTTGCCGCTCGAATCGGCAATGGTCACCAGGCCCGAGTAGTTGGTCGACAGCTTGTCGATACCGAGCTGTTTCTTCTGTGAGTTCAGTTGGTCGACAACCGACTTCGACACCCCGGCGGAGTTCGAATCCTCCGGGGTCACTTCGACGGACACACCGGGTGCGGCGTTGTCGAAGATCGAGTTGAAGGCCTGCGAGATGGTCGACGTGAACACGATCGACCCCGCGACGAACGCGGTACCCAACACGATCGAGAAGACCGTCAGCGCAAGTCGCAGTTTGTGCGCACCCAGATTGCGCAGCGATACCTTCCGCATCACCGAGGACGAGGCCATGTGTCAGCCCGCCTGCGTCGAATCCGCACCGGACCCGGCGTCCGCAGCGTGCCGGCCGACGCCGGATTCGGGTGCGACAGAGCCGGATTCGTGCTTGCCCAGTTCTGCGCCGACAGTCACATCAGCAGTCGCACCGGCATCCGAGCCGGAATCGCCTGCGGGAACGTCGTCGAGGTTCTTCATCACCTCGAACACGTCGTCGGCCGTTGGCCGAGGTAGTTCGCGGACGATCTTGCCGTCGGCGAGGAAGACGACGCGGTCGGCGTACGACGCCGCTCGCGGGTCGTGCGTCACGATGACGACGGTCTGACCGAACTCGTCGGTCGCCGCACGCAGGATGGACAGCACCTCTCCCGACGAACGAGAGTCGAGGTTTCCGGTCGGTTCGTCACCGAAGATGATCGCGGGCCTCCCGACGAGTGCACGCGCACAGGCGACACGCTGTTGCTGACCGCCGGAGAGCTCGCTGGGCAGGTGATCGAGTCGGTCGCCGATACCGAGTCGGCTGATCACCGTGTCGTACCAATCCTTGTCGACCTTGCGCCCTGCGATGTCGGACGGCAGCGTGATGTTCTCAGCGGCGGTCAGAGTCGGGACGAGGTTGAACGACTGGAACACGAAGCCGATGCGGTCACGTCGCAGCAGCGTCATCTTCTTGTCGGACAGGCCCGTCAGATCTGTGTCGCCGATGTGGACGTGACCGCTGGTCGCGACGTCGAGTCCGGCGAGGCAATGCATCAGGGTCGACTTCCCCGAGCCGGACGGCCCCATGATGGCGGTGAACTCGCCGGACCGGAACGACAGCGTGACGCCACGCAGTGCGTGGACCTCCGTGTCACCTGATCCGTAAGTTTTGACGAGATCCTCGGCGCCCGCGCTCGCGCCCTGCTCTGATGTCATGGCTTAACCGTGCCAAAAATGGCACCGCATTGCCATCGGGTGATTCCCCTACAGTGTTTCCCCACAACACCCTGAGATCTCAGGGTTGCCGCGACGACGCGTCAGCGGGGCAGCTGGACCTCGAAGGAGTGCACCCTGGTCGGCCCGGCGAAGGCGTTGTTCGTGACGACGAACAAAGTGCGGGTGCGGAAGTCCTGCCACGGCAGATCGGGCTGCCAGTTACCCCACGCCATCGACGACATATTGCCCGTCGAGAGTCGGGGTGTGCCGTCGGTGTTGAAGATCGACTGCTTGGGCATCGGCTTCTCGGCACCCGAGAGGTTGGCCCTCCCGCCGACCTGATCGGCGCCACGGGTCGTCGCCCAGTAGATCGCCGTGCTGCGGCCTTTACCGCGCTCGAGGACGAGGAAGTCGGTGTTGTTGACCGCGAGGACGTCGGCAGCGTTCTTACCCGGATCGGTGCGATACACGAACTCGGAGTTCGTCTTTCCGAACGTCAGCAACCGCGCCGACGTTGCGGGGTCCTGACGGAGACCTCCCGCCGTGATCACGCTGATCTGCCCGCGTGGTCCCACAGCGACGCCGGTGAGTCCACGCTGACCGGCAAGACCCGACTTCTTCGATGGCCGCCACGCCGCGGGCAGCCCGAGGTCACGAATGTAGGTGGCCACCGGCCCGGCGCTCTGCAGACGCACGAACTGATGGTCGCCACCACTGACGACGACGTAACCACCGCTCGTGGCGCGGATTCCCTCGTACTGTGCCGAACCCGGCAGCGGCGGAATGTTGCCAGGGCCCAGCAGCACACCGCCGCCGTCGATTCCGGGATTCGACGTGAAGCCCGCGGCACCCGAGGTGTAGCTGAACTGGCTCGTGAAGAAGCGTGCTGGTCCGCCGCGGCCGACGTCGGTCGAGATCATCGCGAATCGGTTGGCGCCGATCCGATCGATGCCCGAGATCGCTCCGAACGTCGGTACGCCACTGACGTAAGCAGTGTCGGTGTAGCGCGCGATGATCGGCGTCGCAGAATGCGCAGTTCCGGCGGACATACCGGATATGCCGAGGAGAACTGATGTACCCAAAAGCGCAGAGACGACCGTTGCCCCCCACGAGCGAAGACTCATAGGGGGCAACGATACCTCAGTTACAGATGTGACAGAAGGTGAGATCAGGCCAGCCGCTGCTTGAGGGCGTCGAGCTCATCCTGCAGGCTTGTCGGGAGCTTTTCGCCGACGAACTCGAAGAGTTCTTCGATCAACGGGAGCTCACGACGCCACTCGTCGGGATCGACGGCGAGTGCCGCCTCGAGATCCTCGGTGGGGACGTCGAGCCCGGAGACGTCGATCTCCTCCGGCTTCGCGACGATGCCGACCGGCGTCTGCACGCCTTCGTTCTCGCCCTCGATGCGGCCGATGATCCACTTCAGCACGCGGCTGTTCTCGCCGAATCCCGGCCACAGGAAGCGGCCGTCATCGCCACGACGGAACCAGTTGACGTAGAAGACCTTCGGGAGCTTCGACGCATCGGCGTTCTTGCCCAGGTTGATCCAGTGCTGGAAGTAGTCGCCGACGTGGTAGCCCATGAACGGCAGCATGGCCATCGGGTCGCGGCGGACGGTGCCCACCTTGCCCTCGGCGGCCGCGGTCTGCTCGGAGCCGACCGTGGCACCCATGAAGACGCCGTTCTGCCAGTCGCGGGCCTCGGTCACGAGAGGCACCGTGGTCTTGCGACGACCACCGAACAGGATCGCCGAGATCGGCACACCCTGGGGGTCGTCCCACTCCTCGGCCAGCGAGGGGCACTGCGAGATCGGTGTGCAGTAGCGCGAATTCGGGTGCGCGGCAGGCTCATCCGAGTCGGGCGTCCAGCTACGTCCGAGCCAGTCGGTCAGGTGCGCAGGCTTCTCGCCTCCGATTCCCTCCCACCAGATGTCGCCGTCGTCGGTCTCGGCGACGTTGGTGTACAGGGTGTTTCCGGCGTCGATGGTCTTCATCGCGTTCGGGTTGGAGTCCATGCTGGTGCCCGGTGCCACACCGAAGAAGCCGAACTCGGGGTTGATCGCGTAGAGACGGCCGTCGTCGCCGAAGCGCATCCAGGCGATGTCGTCGCCGACGGTCTCGGCCTTCCAGCCCGGGATGGTCGGCTGGATCATTGCCAGGTTGGTCTTCCCACACGCACTCGGGAACGCAGCGGCGACGAAGTAGACCTTGTTCTCCGGGCTGGTGAGCTTCAGGATCAGCATGTGCTCGGCCATCCAGCCCTCGTCACGCGCGATCACCGACGCGATGCGCAGCGCGTAGCACTTCTTGCCCAGGAGCGCGTTGCCGCCGTAACCCGATCCGTACGACAAGATCTCGCGGGTCTCGGGGAAGTGGGTGATGTACTTGTTCGGGTTGCACGGCCATGCGACGTCGGCCTGACCGGGCTCGAGCGGAGCGCCGACCGAGTGCAGGCCCTTGACGAAGAAGCCGTCGTCGCCGAGCAGGCGCAGCACCTCGGGACCGACGCGGGTCATGATCTTCATCGAGAGCACGACGTAGGCGGAGTCGGTCAATTCGACGCCGAGCTTCGGGTCGTCGGAGCCGAGCGGGCCCATGCAGAACGGGATGACGTACATCGTGCGGCCGCGCATGCTGCCACGGAAGAGGGGCGTGAGGGTGGCGCGCATCTCGTCGGGCGCGACCCAGTTGTTCGTGGGGCCCGCATCTTCTTCACGCTCGGAGCAGATGAAGGTGCGCGATTCGACGCGCGCGACGTCGGCGGGATCGGACTTGGCCAGGTAGGAATTGGGCTTGTGCTCTTCGTTCAGCTTGAGCAGCGTGCCCGACTCGACGAGTTCGGCGGTGAGACGATCCCACTCCTCGTCGCTGCCGTCGGACCAGACCACACGGTCGGGCTGAGTGAGCTCGGCGACCTCGGCCACCCATGCCAACAGCGCTTCGTGTTTAGTCGGAGCGGTGCCGGGTTCCAGACCCGGAATCGTGGCGGCGGTCATATTTCCTCCTCCGAGGTGGCGACCCGCATTGGCCGCCCCGTATGGGTTGCTTATCCCCAGGATACTGTGACCGAGCGTGCGCTAGGGCCTGGGGTTACGAGATGCGGTATAGGCCACATTCGCACACCCCGGAGGGGGCTTGCAAGGTGACCGATGTCGGATTTCCGAGGACTTGCAACCCACTGCCACCAGGACTTTCTGCTCTATGCGAACCCACTCACTCGAGTCTGCCGGAGTCCGTGGCGACCCAGATGCCGGTGTCGCGGTCGAGTGTTCGGGAGGCGAACGAGCCGTCGGAGCCCACCTGTGTGATGCGATCGACCTGACCGTCGTGGTCACTGTCGGTGTACACCGTCAGGCCCCCGGGACCACTGCGAGTCAACGAATCGGGCACTCCGTCTGCGTCGGTGTCGACGTCTGCGGGGCCGAGGTCCCAGATGCGGCCGTCGTCGTGCATCAGCAGGTTGTCGGCGGGCGAATCGGGCTGCGACCCCGGCTCGGTGAGGCCGGCCCAATCCCGGTTCTCCTCACCGGATACGTCTCCGAAGTCGAACGAGTCGATGTTCACTGCCTACCCCCACTGACTGCACCGCCCGCTGCGCGGAGCTCTCTGAGACGTTGATCGATCTCGGCGACCTCGTCGGCGATTCGACGACCCTGGCGATCGTATGCGCGCAGCACTTGGCCGCCGATGCGCGATTCCGCCTCGGTGAGCTGCATGGCAACCCGACGTTCAACCCGGGCACGGACGTCGGCGAGAACGTCGTTGACCCAGGTGCGCACCTGCGCGCGCACGGTTGCCGCACGCCGCATCCGGATCACCCACACCGCCACCGCGAGTCCGAGCAGGAGCGCCGCGGGCATGCTGATCCACTGCAGCGTGTGCACCGAGGCCAGCGGCGCGACCGCGAGTCTGCCGATACCGATACCCGTCGACGCACCGATCAGCAGCAGCATCGCGTCCTCGCCCGTGCGTCGCCCGGACGGCAGATCGCGACGCGCGACGATCGGCTCGTCGTCTCGGTGCGCGGGCGGATCGTCGACGTCGAGTCCGACGAGGGTCGACGACGCGACGGCGTCGAGTCGGGTGTCGGTGATGGCGTCGAGGTCGGTGACGAGACCGTCGATCTCGCGGTCGAGCCACGCGGCGTCGGCCTCGACGTCGGAGCCGGTGGTCGCGGCGCCGCGGTGTTCGGCGCGCGCAACGAGCGCACGGACCCGCGCCGTGATGTCGGCGCTGCTCTGCGCACGCACGCGAACGATCCCCGCGCGAAGCGACGCCAGCCGGTCCGCCCGTCCCCTGTCTCTGAGCGCCAGCAATCGTGCGCGACGGATTGCCAAGGCGTCGGGGTCGACGCGGTCGTCGGTATCCACAGGGGTCGGTGCTTGCGGGGTCTTCGGTTGCGGGATGCGTGCAGTGGGCTCGGCGTTCGGTGTCGCGAACCAGTCGAGCAGATCGCCGATCCCCGACTCCTCGACGGCGCCCGCGAGTGCCGCGGCCGCCGACACCGCGAAGACCGGTAGCGCTCCGGCGGGATCGAGTTCTGACCGATATCCACGCACGATCCGCGGCCAATCCCAGAACGACTCGATGCGGCAACAGACCAGAGCGACATGCTCCACCGCCGAGGTCAGCTCCCGCAGCGCGGCAAGATCCTCGTCGTCGACGACCGCCGATGCCGGATCGATGACCAGCACCGCAGCGTGGGCGCCCGCGAGGTCGCGGTTCGGATCGAACGTCACGAAGTCGATGGCCGAACCTGCAGCACCCCCTGTCTCAGCCGCTACCGCCCGACACGCCTCCACGAGAGGCTCGACGTCGACACCTTCGGCGGCAGCGACGGCGACCCGACACAGCGGAACGAGACCGGCGGCGAGCGTCGACAACTCGGAGCCCACGTCACACACCTTCCGTCCGCAGGAGCCGTTCGACGCTGTCGCGGTCGGCGCCGGCTGCCGCCGCCAGCTCGAGCGATGCGCGCACCTGCGCACCCCGATGGGCAGCGACCGCGGGCATGCACGTCTCGATCGCGTCGCGCAGAGCGTCGAATCCGCTTGTCGCTCGTAAGTATCTAGTGAGTGCCGCTGCGGTGGCGGCCGCCGGGTCGTCGACGGCCAGAAGAGTTAGCGCACGCCCGATACCAGCGGCGTCGAGGCGTCGAATCAGATCGGCGCGCATCTGCAATTGAGGCCGTGCGGGCGCGAGAAAGTGGCCGGACATCGCCGGCATCGCCTCACCGTCGGCAGCGAGTGTGCGGAGGAACTCGAACTCGTCGTCGGACACCCTGGCGCACGCCGACAACTGCGAGACCGCGACGACCGGCCTGGCGAGTGACTCACTCGCGGCGCATACGAGCCCATCTGCGGCGTCGGCTGCGAGTGTGTCGGCCTTTCCGAGGACGACGACGGTCCGCTCGCGTGGCGAGGCGGCGAGCATGTCGTGGTCGGCACGTCGCGGCGCTCCTGCGAGCACATGCACTCGAAGATCGGCTCCGGCGAGCACGCCCGACCCACGCTCGGCCACGAATGCCGCGACCCCGAACCGCTCACACAACGCACGCGCCATCATGTCGCGACCCACCCCGCGCCGACCGACCACCGCAACCGACAGTGGCTGCACGTAGCGTCGCGCGGCGGCGTCGAGCGTGCCGAAAGCGGGCGAATCGGGCGCGACGAGCTGCCCGATCGATCCCGACGACAGTGCGAGAGCGAGCGGACCCGTTGGATCGATCACGCACTCACCCCCACTCGAGACCGGCCGATCTTCCCTGGTGGAAGGGTAGTCGCAGTTGGGTGAGGTGGCGCAGCAGATTGCACAAGCGGGTGTCGACGTGTGCATGACCGACCCGATGGGCCACGATGGACCGGTGAACTCCTCCCCCGGACCGGCCGACGGCCAAGGCGACGCGTCACGCCTCTACCCGCGTGTGACCAGCTTCCGCTTCCGCCGCGGCTCGCTGACGCCGGGCCAGCAGCGCAACTGGGAGACGCTGTGGCCGGTGCTCGGCCGCGACCTGGCAACCGACCCGGCCCAGACCCCGGAACCACCCATCGACTTCGACGCACTGTTCGGGCGCGAGGCACCCCGCGTGCTCGAGATCGGCAGCGGAACCGGCATCTCGACGGCCGCGATGGCGGCAGACGAACCCGACGTCGACGTGATCGCCGTCGAGGTCTACAAGCCGGGCCTGGCACAGCTCGTCGGGCTCGTCGACCGCGCTGGCCTGACCAATGTGCGCATGATCCGCGGCGACGGCGTCGTCGTGTTGCGTGAACTGATCCCGTCCGGATCGCTCACCGCGATCCGCCTCTTCTTTCCCGACCCCTGGCCCAAATCGCGCCATCACAAGCGCCGCTTCGTCCAACGAGGCACCATCGAACTCATGGCTGACCGACTCCGGCCCGGCGGCGTCCTGCATATCGCCACCGACCATGCGGACTACGCGGAGTGGATCGCCGAAATCCTTGCGACGCAGAATCCCGAGCGGGTCCACGTCGTACCCGCGACCACTGCGGTGCCGGTCTCGCTCGAGCGTCCGACCACCAAGTTCGAAGGTCGCGCAGAACGCGAGGGCCGCGAGGTCAACGAGTTCGTCTATGTCCGACCCCGTGAGAAGGCGACGGCTGAGGGCTCAGACAACCCAGAATCTCCAGAAACCCCTGAATCTCCAGAGATCCCGACAGGCGGCGATGGCTCATGACCGACACCCGTGGCACGGCCGCACGCTTCGCCGACACGATCTCCGGACAGAGCGGCGCGCAGCGCGTCCTTCTGGTCTGGGACGCACCCAACATGGACATGGGCCTCGGGTCCATTCTCGGCGGACGGCCGACGGCGGCGCATCGACCGCGGTTCGACGCGCTCGGCCGCTGGTTGCTCCAGCGCACCGCCGACATCTCGGCGCAAGCGGCCGTCGCGGCCTACGACCGGTCGGTCAGCGACGACAACGCCGATGACAGTGCGATCGACGATGACGATGCTCTCGACGGCGATAGTGATGTCGACGACATTTCGACGACGTCGGACACCGCGGTCCAGATCGAACCCGAGGCGACGGTCTTCACCAACATCGTGCCTGGTAGCGCCGACGTCGTGCGGCCGTGGGTCGACGCGTTACGCAACGTCGGGTACGCGGTGTTCGCCAAGCCGAAACTGTCCGAGGACAGTGATGTGGACTCCGACATGCTCGACCACATCGAGCTTCGCAGGCACACTGTTGGGTTAGCCGGGCTTATCGTCGCGTCCGCAGATGGTCAGGCGTTTCGGGATCCACTGATCGAGATCGCAGCCGAAGGCGTTCCGGTCACGGTCATCGGGTTCCGCGAACACGTGAGTTGGGCGCTGTCGACGGACGGACTCGAGTTCGTCGATCTCGAGGAGATACCCGGTGTGTTCCGGGAGCCGCTGCCTCGGATCGGGCTCGATTCACTGCCAGACGACGGCGCGTGGCTCACCCCGTTCCGGCCGCTGCGCGCACTTCTCCGCTGAGAGAACAGTCCGCTCGGACCGCAAACCCAGCCCGAAACACCAAGAGCCAAACCTCAGCAAGCACTCAGGCACCACTGAAACAATCTCGGCAACTATCTCGGCGAGACTTTCCCGAAAGGAGTCGGCGTGTTCGGAGCCATCGGAACATTCGTCTTCCGGATGCGCTTTGCCGTCATCGCGGTGTTGGTCGCCATCATGGGCGGCCTCGGCCTCTACGGACTCGGCCTCGGCAACCACCTGTCGCAGAGCGGCTGGTTCGACCCGACCGCCCAGTCGTCGAAGGGTTCGGTCGTCGCCGACACCGCCTTCGGCCGCGACCATCGCTCCGACGTCATCCTCCTCATCACCCCGCCCGCAGGCACGCAGGTCGACGACAAGGAGTTCGGCACCAAGGTCGAGAAGGTCGTCGACGATCTGCTGCAGCAGCATCCCGATGTGGTGCAGCGAGCAGCTGAGGCTCCCGATTCGACCGATCAGCAGGCCTACGAGAACGCGCTGCGCAACAACCACGAGATCATCGACCCCTTCTATCTGAAGGACGACACGGTCGCGCAGAAGGCGGCACAGGACACCATCAGGTCGCGGACGTTCACCGCGGACAAGAAGCAGGCCTTCATCAGCATCGGCGTCGCGGGCAACGACGACACCTCGGTGCTCGCGAACTACCAGAAGGTCGAACCGTTCCTGCAGGGCGTCGTCGACGATCCCGGCAAGTACGGTCTCGAGGGCACCCGATTCCAGTTGGCCGGCCTCCAGCCCGTCGCAGGAGCAATGGCCAGCGGCATGGACGACGACATCCGACGCGCCGAGGTCATCGCGCTTCCGCTGGTCGCGGTGATGTTGTTCTTCATCTTCGGCGGTGTCATCGCCGCCTGTCTCCCGGTGTTCATCGGCGGTCTGACCATCGCGGGCTCGCTGGGCATCATGAACATCATCGCCCAGCTCACCGAGCTCAATATCTTCGCGCAGTCGGTGGTCACCCTGATCGGCCTCGGCATCGCGATCGACTACGGCCTGTTCATCGTCAGCAGATTCAGAGAAGAACTCGCAGAGGGTTACAGCACCAAGGCCGCGGTACGAAGAACCGTGATGACCGCGGGACAAACCGTGGTCTTCTCGGCGACCATCATCGTCGCCGCCATCGCATGTCTGCTGATGATGCCGCAGGGCTTCTTGAAGTCAGTCGCGTACGGCGCGATCTTCTCGGTGTCGTTGGCCGCGATCCTCTCGATCACGGTGCTGCCGGCCATCCTGAGCATCCTCGGACCGAAGATCGACGCCTTCGGGCTGCCGTTCCTCCGGCGCACCAAGACCAAGGCCGAGATCGAGAACGGCTTCTGGGGCCGCCTGTCGGGGTGGGTCATGCGCCACCCGGTCGCCACCGCGGTGCCGACCGTCCTGATCCTGCTCGTCCTCACCATCCCGATCGGCGGCATCAAGTTCGGCGGCATCAGCGAGGCTTATCTGCCGCCGGACAACCCGAGCCGTGTCGCGCAGGAGGACTTCGACAAGGCGTTCCCGAAGGAACGCACCGAAGAGGTCAAGCTCGTCATCTCCTACGACGTCAACGACCCCGACAGCGGCACCAAGATCCAGCAGATCGCCGACGAGGCCAACAAGATCCCCGGCTTCACCAAGCAGTTCAGTCCGTCGGCCGACGACGGAGCACTCACCGGGACCTACGGCTTCAACGGTCCGCAGGTCATCCAGATGTCGGCGGGTCTGGTCAATCGCGATACCGCCGGCGCGGCCGTCAAGGACCTGCGCGCCATCGACAAACCCGCGGGCATCCAGATGTGGGTGGCCGGAACTCCGGCACTCGTGCAGGACTCCATCGACGCCCTGCTCACCCGACTGCCCCTGATGGCGATCCTGCTCGTCCTGGTCACCGGATTACTGATGTTCCTGGCGTTCGGCTCGCTGGTGCTACCGATCAAGGCAGCACTGATGTCGGCGCTGGGTCTCGCCGCGACGCTGGGCATCTTGACGTGGATCTTCGTCGACGGTCACGGCGCGTCGATCGCCAACTTCACGCCCGGCCCGCTGTTTGCGGCGGTCCTGGTGCTGATCATCGCGATCGTGTTCGGTTTGTCCACGGACTACGAGATATTCCTGTTGTCCCGCATGGTCGAAGCGAGACAGAAGGGCGCGAGCACCACGGAAGCGGTCCGCGTCGGTACAGCACACACGGGTCGGATCATCACCGCGGCGGCTGCGATTCTCATCGTCGTGACGGGCGCTTTCGGTCTGTCCGACATCGTGATGATGAAGTACATCGCGTACGGCATGATCGCGGCCCTCATCCTCGACGCGACCATCATCCGCATGTTGCTGGTGCCGTCGACGATGAAGCTGCTCGGCGACGACTGCTGGTGGGCACCGCGCTGGATGAAGACCATGCAGCGCAAGATCGGCCTCGGCGAGACGATCCTCGACGACGAGCCCGACGCCAAGGTCGCCGGTGCGGGCGCCGGCACGCAGGGTATGCGCGCGGGCACGCTGATCTCCGAGGTACCGACGACCGCCATGCGGGCAGCTCCCCGTGCCGCCGCAACGGTCTCGGCGGGCGCGGCCACACGCTCCATGCGCGCCGGTTCGGCGCCGCGGCCAACCCCCGCGCCCCAGCCGACCCCGGCGCCGCAACCGATGCAACGTCGCGCTGCGCAGCCGGCTGCCCAACCTCCTACTGCGCAACCTGCAGCAACCCAGCCGGCAGCGCGCAGCGGGCCGTCACGGCCGCCGTCGGACCGACGCCCCGCCCTGCGCGACCAGCGTCCCGCACAGACTCTCGACGAGATCGAGCCGGTACGTACGCGCACCGCTCGCCCGCCGTCACCGCGTCGTCAGAAGTCCGATCGTCCCGACACCGGCGGGTGGATGCTCGGCGAAGGCGGCATCCGCCTGAACCAGCCGCAGTCAGGCGCCACGGGCCCGTCGCCGCTGGGTCGACGCCCCGATCTCGACAAGACCGGCAAGCGTCCGCTCGTCGCGTCACTGTCGCCGGAGCAGGCGCGGGCAACGCAGCAACGCGCACCCGAGGGTGCACAGTCGCCGATGGAGCGGGGCCTCTCCCCCGACGCGGCGCGCCGAGCACAGCCACCCGTCGCACCGGGCGAGGAACATCAGACCCGCACGACGCCGCCTCGGCGTTCGCGCCCCGACGATGGACCGAGTCGGTCCGATCGCCACGCACGCGCCGACGAGACGCCAGGCGAGAACCGGCAGATCAGCGTGCAGGAGTTGTTGCGCCGCAGCCGTTCCGGCGAGTAGCAGGTCAGCTCACTCGTCGTCGATCCCGTGCTCGATCGCGTACCGCGCGAGTTCGACACGGTTGCCGAGCTGTAGTTTGCGCAACGTCGACTGCACGTGATTCTCGACGGTCCGGTGGCTCAAGGTCAGCTTCCGGGCAATCTGCTTGGCGCTCATGCCCTTTGCGACGTAGCGCAGCACCTCGGTTTCACGCTCGGTGAGCACCGGGGTCTGTGGCGCACGGTCGGGTTCTGACGACATGCGCCGGAATTCACCGAGCACGAGACCCGCGAGTCCCGGTGTGAAGACCGCCTGGCCGGCAGCGGTCGCCCGCACCGCGTCGATCAGTTCCTCCTTCGACGCACTCTTGACCAGATAGCCACTCGCGCCGGCCTTTACGGCGTCGAGGACGTCGTCGCGCTCGTCAGACGCCGACAAGACCAACACCCGCGTCTTCGGCGACACCTCGAGGACCGCCGCGGTGGCCTCCGCCCCGTTGCCGTCGGGCAGTTGCATGTCCATGAGCACGACGTCGGGTCGCACCGCACCGGCACGACGCCCCGCCGCGCCGGACGAATCGGCGGTCGCCACGATCTCGAACCCCGCGTCGGAGAGATCGCGCGCCACCCCGTCCCGCCACATCGGGTGGTCGTCGACAACCATCACCCGCAGTCGGCTGGCATCTTGCGTATCGCTCATTTCTTCTCCCGCGTCACCGGTACCGTCAGTTCCCACTCCGTGCCTATTCCCTCGTCGGAGTCGAGTATCGCTGTGCCACCGAGCGATTCGATTCTCGCGACGATGGACTGCGCGACGCCGAGCCTGCCGGCGCGACGCGCCTCGTCGAGCCGTCCCGCCGCGATACCCACACCGTCGTCGCGGACACTCACGACCACGGTGTCGTCGAGGTCTTCGAGGAGTACGTAGGCCCGCGCCCCCGCACCCGCGTGATGTGTGACGTTGTCGAGTGCGTTGATCACCGCAGCGCTGATCTCGCGTGCCGTCGTCGCGTCGATGATCACCGGGTCCGCGGGCGCGCTCACCGCGGCGACGTCACCACCGGCAGCGCGCAGCAGCGCGGTCAGATCCGCAGTCCCACACGTCGATTCACCGCCGACGTCGACATCGGAGATCAGGCGACGCAAGGCGACCTCCTGAGTTGCCGCGAGGTCGGCGAGTTGCGCTGTCGGACCGCCTATCTCACGCCCACGTTTGGAGATGAACGAAAGTACCTGAAGCACACCGTCATGCACCTCGCGGGACAGTCTCTCGCGTTCGGTCGCAGCCGCCGCGACACGCGCAGCAGCGGCCAACTCCGCCTGCGCCCGACGGGCGTTGACCGCGGCGAGTCCCACCGCGACGCCAGACGCCATCATCACGAGGATCGTCGCGTTGCGGCCGAAGTTGAGGTCGAGCCAGCCCTTGACGAAAGCGCTTGTGCCGCCGACGACCAGACCTGCAACGAGGCCGACGATCGGCCCGCCGAGCAGTGCCGCCGAGATCACCGAGTTGGTGGCCCACAGCGTCGTCGGCCATGTCTGATTGTTCAGCGCCCATGATTCGCTGGCCACATACGATGTCGACAGCATGAGTGCGCAGGCGATCACCAATTCTGCGCCGACCCAATACCAATTGCGGCCGAAGCCAACGTAATACGCGATGCCGCAGGCCACGGTCCACGCGGTGAGCAATCCGAACAACACCCACGTCACACCCGGGTGCAGCAGATCGTCGTCGATCGCGATCCGGAAGCCGAGCGCGTAGAGGTACGACAACAGTCGCAGCACCTGCGCGCCGCGCCAGAGCGGCGTGACCGGATCACTTCTCATGACGTCTCGTCGGGGTCCTTCGCGGGCGTGGTGTCACCGGGCGCTGTGTCGTCGGTTGCCGTGTCTCCCGTGTCGTCCACGCGAGCACCATCACCGTCGAGCCCTCGCTCGACGTCGGCCTCGGCGTCGGCTTTCGAGACACCGACGCCCTCCTCGACCGCGACGCCCGCCGAGGCGGTCGCGGCATCGAGATCTCGGTTGTCCCAATGAGGTTCGTCGGGTTCGGCGTAGTGATACGAACCCTCACCACTCGAGATCGGCAGGTTGCGGTGGCCCGCGAGATATCGCACGGCGGTATTCGCGAACGCGATGATCGGTACGGCGAACAGGCCGCCGATGATCCCCGCCCCGACGATGCCCGCGGCGATTGCGAGGATCACCGCGACGGGATGCAATCGCACCGACCTGCCGAGCAGGAACGGTTGCAGCACATGGCCTTCGAGCTGCATCACGCCGACGAGGATGGCCAATACGATCACGGCGGTCAGCCAGCCCTGCGTGACCAGCGCGATCACGACGGCGAGCGAACCACTGATCAGTGCGCCGACGATCGGTATGAACGAGAACAGGAAGATCACCGTTGCCAGCGGCAGGGCCAGCGGAACGCGCAGGATCGCCAGCCCGATGCCGATACATACGGCGTCGACGAGGGCGACGATCACCGTCGCACGCACGTAGCCGACAAGGGTGCCGAAGCCCGCGACTCCCGCGGCAGCGACCCGACCTCGGGTATTGCGAGGTACGAGTCGGCAGCAGAACTCCCAGATCTGACCGCCGCCGTAGAGGAAGAAGATCGTCAGGAAGACCATCAGCAACGCGCCGGTGACCAGTTCGGTCGCCGTCGTTGCCGTGGCGACGGCACCACCGGCGAGTTTGGCCTGGTTGTGCTCCATCAGGTTGATGATGTTCGACCCGAGGTTGCGCACCTGCGATTCGTCGACGTCGAGTGGGCCGTCGACCAACCACTCCCGGGTGCGGTCGATGGTGACCGTGATCTCGGCGGTCAGTGCGGGGAATCCGTGGACAAACGCTCGGCCGACAAACGTCAGGACGGTCGCAACGACACCAAGCGCGACCAGCATCATCACGACGACGGCGAGCGAGCGCGGCAGACCCTTCCGATCGAGCCAGTCGACGCCCGGCACAAGGAATGCCGACACCAGAATCGCCAGCGCAACCGGAACGAGTACCTCGTCGAATTGCAGGAACAGACGCCCGAGGACGTAGATGGCGAGGAGGATCAGCAGGAGCCGCCAGACCCACTCGGCTGTGGCACGGACAAACGGGTGGACCTTGGATCGGTCGAGCTCGGCCAGCGACCTGCCCGACGCACCCGCTTCTGCATCTTCGGGATATCCGTCGTTCGTTCGAGCGGCATGGTCCACGGAAGTCACACTAGCTGTCGTTACCCTTGGCCGTATGACGTCGGATACACCGGCGGTCCACCGCACCGCCACGCGCTCACGCTTCTGGTGGGTTCGGTGGGTGCTGGTGGCGGTCGTGGTGGTCGTCCTGGCGGTCGAGATCGTGCTGATCTGGCCGAAACTCGAAGAGGCCGCGCACCGAATCGGTGATCTCGATTGGGTGTGGCTCGTCGCGTGCATCGTCGCCGCATTGCTCTCGATGGACAGCTTCGCGCAGGTACAGCGAGCGCTGCTGCGCTCGGCGGGTGTCCGTGTGTCCGAGTGGAAGTCGCTGTCGGTGGTGCTCGCCGCGAACTCGGTCAGCCAGACGCTGCCGGGCGGTCAGGTGCTCGCGCCTGCCTTTACCTACCGCGAGACCCGAAAGTGGGGTGCCACTCCCGTCATCGCGTCGTGGCAGGTCGTCATGTCCGGACTGCTCGCGGGTGTGGGACTCGCAGTGCTCGGCTTCGGTGGCGCACTGCTCGCGGGCGCCAAGACCAGCCCGTTCTCGGTGGTCTTCTCCGCGGTCGGATTCATCGCGGTGGCTGTCGTGCTGCAGTACCTCGCCAGCCATCCGGAGTCGTTGCAGTCGACAGGCGAACGCGTACTCGGCTGGATCAACCAGGTACGCAGCAAGCCGGCCGATCACGGGGTGGCGCGGCTGCTGGAGACACTCGAACAGCTGCGGGCCGTCCAGCTCACGCGCCGCGACACCAGCGTCGCCTTCGCGTGGAGCTTGTTCAACTGGATCGCCGACGTCGCATGTCTGATGTTCGCGTGCTGGGCGGTCGGGGCTCATCCGAGCATCTCCGGCCTGATGGTCGCCTACGCGGCGGGCAAGGCGGTCGGTACCGCCATCCCGCTGCTCCCCGGAGGCATCGGTGTGGTCGACGCCGTGCTCGTCCCGGCGCTGACCAGTGCGGGGATGCCTGCCGCCGACGCGCTGACAGCGGTGCTCGTCTACCGCATCATCAGCTATGTGTTCATCGCCTTGATCGGGTGGATCGTCGTGTTCTTCCTGTTCCGGTCGCGTATCCGAACCGACGATTCGATCGGCGAGGAGATCGATCGCGACGTCGAGTCGGGCGATTTCGACCCGGCCGCGAATCCCGGGCAGAAGGAGTTGGGGCCCGAGCCGCCCCCCTCATGAAAGCCCCACCCCGCGACCCGCAGCACGTCGTCGACGGTGGGTGGCGCTACCGTGGATACCCATGTCGAAGTCTGACGTGAGCGATCCGACCAGCAGTCGGCACTCGACGACGTTTCCGCTGGCCGCGGCAGCGCTCTGCGACGCCGTCGCCGTCGTCGTGTTCGTACTGATCGGCAGGGCGAATCACCACGACGGCTTCGCGCTGATCGGAGTGCTGCAGACCCTGTGGCCGTTCCTGGTCGCCACCGCCGCGGGCTGGTCGATTGCCTACGTCTATGCGCACGTCCGGTCGAGTGAATGGTTCGGCAGCGACTTCCGACCTGCCCGCATCATCCCGTCAGGTCTGATGATCTGGATCTGCACCGTCGCGATCGGCATGGTGCTGCGCTACCTGCTGCACCAGGGCGTCGCTCTGAGCTTCATCATCGTCGCGACCATCGCGCTCGGCCTGTTCATGCTCGGCTGGCGCGCGGTCGTCGCCTACGCGATGCGGAAGTACTTCTGAGCGACCTGTAGCGCAGCGGTCCCCGACTTCTCACCCTCGGTGTAGATCACGATGACCTTGCCGCCCTGGATGCCGACGAACCAGCCCGGACCCTGCGGTCCGTTGGTGCCGACCAGCGCTTTCAGGCCGGGCGCACGGGTCAGGTCACTGGCGTCGCCGGTCTTGGCCGTTGTCGTCATGGCCGCGAGGATCGGTGCGCTCACCGACTTGTCGATCGCGCCGAGCGAACCTCCGTCGACCTTGGTCGGCGCTCCCGAGATGACTGCGGGAGCAACCGAGCTCTGATCCCCCGCATCAGCGCGTGCCATCGACACACCGAGCGCAGCCATGTTCAGCATGGTCGCCGTCGCCGACTGTGGTCGATAGTCGATGGTCGCGACGCCTGGCTTCGGCGTCGTCGGCGTCGACGCACCGGGAACCGTGAAGGTGACGCCGAGCCCCAGCCTGTCGAGCGCCGTGTCCGACGACTCCTTGTTCGACGACTGCTTCTGCGACGTGGCCTTGTCGACGGCCGAGAAGACGGGATCGAGTGTCGCGCCGACCGGATACGCCTGGTCGACGCTGTTGCCGCGCTCGGCCGCGTAGTCGTTCTGCGCAAGCCCGAGAATCCGGCCCGACCCGGCGTCGAGCGCCATGATGGTCGCGGGTTGCCCGACCTCGACGGCCGCGTCACCGAGGGTCAACTGCACCTGCTGGTTGATCGACGTCGCCACGTCGGGACCGGGAGGCCCCTGCTCACCCGCGAGCTTGCGCGGCGCGAGACCGGGGCCGACCATCTGGACCTGCCATCCGGCCGTCGCGTCGCGGATCGCCTGCCAGTAGTTGGTCAGTGCCGGTTCCAGGGGCGACGAGAGTCGACGGTCGGCCATGACGAGCATGCCGGTCTTGTTCACCGAGACTCCGGGAACCGCAGCAGGATCGCTGGTCATCACACCCATGTCGGGATCGCGCAGGGTCACCGCGACGATCGGCTTGTCCGGTGTCGCCGCGAGCTTCGCGTTGATCACCTCGGGTGTGATCAGCGGCGCGATCGGCGCCAGCGTCCGCGAGAGGGCGCGCACCGACGCTTGCAGATCCTTGGTCTTGGCCGGGTCGAGAATGATCTCGTTGACCGGCGCCAACACCATGAACGGCTTGCCGGACACGCTGTTGACCGTCGGGGCCGGCCGCGCATCGGTCCGGATCTCACGGAGGTTGCCGCCGACGGGCAACCCCTGGGCCAGAAGAGCGGGATCCCACGTGATCTTCCAGCCGGAACTCAGGTGTCGAGCAGTACCCGACGTCGCCGACTCGAACGAGCGGTCCTTGTCCCACCGCCAGGTGGTCTTCAGATTGAACGACGCGGTGCCGTCGCTGTACTCCTCCGGCTTGTCGACGTCGACGTCGATCGATTGAGGGTTCATCGCGGTAACGGTCTGCGTCAGGGCATCCGCCGCCTGTCCGGGGGCGGTGGTGAACGACGCTGCTGCGGTGGCGTCTTTCCTGCTCAGTGCGCTGGCGAACTCGCTGACCGCCGCCGCGGCACCGGTGTCTGGACCGCTCGTGACCATTCGCCAGGTGACGAAACCACCGGCACCGACGAGGACTACGCAGGCAACAAGAGCTACCCACCGCAAGCAATACTTCATAGTCCCATTCTTCACTTTAGTCACACGAGTAACACCATCAACCTGCTTGCGGTCGGAACTCGGACTAGTCACGATCTCGTCTCGGCCCCCGTCGGTCTCACGGTCGGCCGTGCGATCGGGGGCGTCGGCCAGGGACTTCGCGGTGGCCGGGTCGATGAGCTTCTCGCCGTCGGAATCATCGTCTCGCGGACCGGAGTCGACGAGGAGGTCTGAACCCTCAGCCACGCCGGAGTCAACCTCTGCTGCAGCGCGGTGGCGGCCTGAACTCCGCGTCAGAGCCGATGCCCATAATGGGTCATGGTCTTCACGGTGCTCCGGGCCGAAGTCCGGGAGGTGACGTCGACCGATTGGTTGACCTCCCGTCACTCGTTCTCATTCGGCGATCATTACGATCCATCAAACACCCATCATGGACTTCTCATTGCATGCAATGAAGAAGTTTTACTACCCGGACATGGATTCGATGCCCACCATCATTCGGATTCCGAAATCGTCACCTGGGTGGTCTCCGGCACGTTGGTGCACACGGACTCCGCTGGTCACACCGGCGTCGTCTATCCCGGTCTCGCCCAACGAATGAGCGCCGGCTCCGGCATCGACCACACCGAACGCAACGATCCGTGGCCTGACCTGCACGAATCGGGTTCCGAACCGGTCCACTACATACAGATGTGGCTGGTACCCGACGAGTACGGCATCACGCCGTCGTACGAGCAGCGCGACATCTCCGCAGCACTCGCCGGGGGCGATCTCGTCGCCGTGGCGTCGGGCGACCCATCGGTCGATGCCGCGATCACGATCAGCAACCGCGCCGCGACGCTTTTCGCCGTCCGTATCGCACCGGGCGCCTCTGTCGGCATCCCCGACGCCCGGTTCACCCATGTCCTCGTCGTCGACGGCCGGGCCGTGCTGTCCACAACAGATCAGGCCGCCGAGATCACCCTCGCAGCAGGCGACGCTGCGCGCGGCGTCGACACCTCCGGGGCCACGCTGCGCACGGACGCGGGAGATGGACCCGCCGAGATTCTGATCTGGGCCATGGACAAAGCACTCGGAGAGCCGTAACTCAACTGAAGGTAGCCGGGCGGCGTGACAGGATGGATGCCGTGACTGCTTCGAAGACCGATTCCCTTCCCTCCGGCATCGACCTCGAGTGGGTCGACGACGCCGTCCGCGTTCAGGACGACCTGTTCGCCCACGTCAACGGCAAGTGGCTCGACACCCACGAGATCCCCGACGACCGTTCCGTCGACGGAGCGTTCCACGTGTTGCGTGACCGCGCGGAGGAGAACGTCCGCGACATCATCACCGCATGCGCCAAGGCCGATCCGCCGAGCGGCTCCGACGCCCAGAAGATCGGCGATCTCTTCGGGTCGTTCATGGACACCGACCACATCGAGGCACTCGGGATCGGTCCGATCCGCGGTGAGATCGAAGCCATCGAAGCGGTCGCGTCGACCGACGAACTCTCCGGCCGCATCGGTCGCCTACAGCGCCACGGCGTCGGCGGACTCTTCGGTTTCTACGTCGACACCGACGCCAAGCAATCCGATCGATACCTGGTGCACGTGGTGCAATCGGGTCTCGGACTGCCCGACGAGTCGTACTACCGCGACGACAACCACGCGGAAACCCGTGAGGCATACCGCGATCACGTCTCGCGAATGTTCGCGCTCGCAGGCTACGGCGACGCCGACCAGCGCGCGACCACCGTCCTCAACCTCGAGACCGCCATCGCGGGCCATCACTGGGACGTGGTTCGACGACGCGACGCCGACCTCACCTACAACCTCTTCACGCTCGGCGAGTTCGATTCGCTCGCTTCGGGTTTCAACCTCCACGAGTGGTTCGGCGGCCTCGGTACCGTCGGAGACGTCACCTTCGCGGAGGTCGTGGTCAGTCAGCCGTCGTTCATCGACGACGTCACCACCCTGTTCGCCGAGTCGCCACTCGAGCACTGGAAGACGTGGCTGACCTGGCGGCTGCTGCATTCGGCCGCGTCGTACCTGTCGTCGGAGTTCGTCGACGAGAACTTCGCTTTCTACGGCCGCACCCTCACCGGAGCCGAGACCATCCGCGACCGCTGGAAGCGCGGCGTCGGATTCGTCGAGGGCGCAATGGGATTCGCCGTCGGTAAGCTCTACGTCGAGGAGCACTTCCCACCCGAGGCCAAGGCCCGGATGGACGAGCTCATCGCCAACCTCGTTGCGGCGTACCGCCAGAACATCTCCGACCTCCCCTGGATGACGCCGTCGACCCGTGAGCGCGCGTTGGTCAAGCTCGAGAAGTTCACCCCCAAGATCGGCTACCCCGCGCAGTGGCGCGATTACAGCGCACTGTCGGTCGATCGTGGCGATCTCATCGGAAACTACGCGCGCGCAGCATCATTCGAGAACGAGCGCGAGTTCTCGAAGATCGGCTCGCCCGTCGACCGTGACGAGTGGTTCATGACGCCGCAGACGGTGAACGCCTACTACAACCCCGGCATGAACGAGATCGTTTTTCCCGCAGCGATTCTGCAGCCGCCGTTCTTCGATCCCGACGCTGACGACGCCGCCAACTACGGCGGGATCGGCGCGGTGATCGGCCACGAGATCGGACACGGATTCGACGACCAGGGCGCCAAGTACGACGGCGACGGCAATCTCGTCGACTGGTGGAGCGATGCCGACCGCACCGAATTCTCCAAGCGCACAAAGGCATTGATCGAGCAGTACGGCGAGTTCACCCCCGAGGGACTCGACGACAAGTACAAGGTCAACGGCGAGTTCACCATCGGTGAGAACATCGGCGACCTCGGCGGACTGTCGATCGCACTCGTCGCCTACCGCCTCGCCACCGAGGGCACCGAGCCCCCGGTCATCGACGAATTGACCGGCATCCAGCGTGTGTTCTACAGCTGGGCGCAGATCTGGCGCACCAAGACCCGCGACGCCGAAGCGATCCGTCGACTCTCCATCGATCCCCACTCCCCGCCCGAATTCCGTTGCAACGGTGTGGTTCGCAACATCGACGCCTTCTACGACGCGTTCGACGTCGCCGAGGGCGACGAGTTGTTCCTGCCCGATGTGGACCGTGTCCGCATCTGGTAAGTCTCCGAGTTCCGGCGGCAACTCGGCGATCAGTGGCCCACGCCTCGCGAGCGCACTTCTGCGTCCGGCGCTCGCGGGGTTGGTGTTGCTCGTCGGCTATTTCCTGCTGCCGATCAACCAGGACAACGACGCCAAGTTCATCGGCCTTGTCGTGGGGGCACTGCTGCTGACCGCGTTCTGCGGCTGGGAGATTCGACATTTCATCCGGTCGCCGTATCCGGTCGCCACAGCCGTCGAGATGATCGCAGCACTCGCGACGTTCTATATCGTCGCCTTCGCCACCACGTACTTCCTGCTCTCCGAGTACGGCACCGACAGCTTCAATCTCCGACTCACGCGAGTCGACGCGCTCTACTTCAGCCTGACGGTGTTCACGACCACCGGCTTCGGCGACATCGCGGCGGCGTCGCAACCAGCGCGCATCTTCGTGTCGATCCAGATGGCGAGCAGCTTCGCCCTGATCGGCCTCGGCATCCGCCTTGTCACGCTGCTCGTCTCGTCGAAGCGCTCGTCCGACTGAGCAGCGCAGGGACCCCTGACTCAGCCAGGCATTTCGGGCAGCGTGCCAAGATAGACGGCATGGCCACCCCGCAGCGGACCGCGTCGTCGACCTCCCGTCTCCGCTGGCTCATCCCGGCACTCGGCATTCTCGCCTGGATCGTCGTCGGCTCGTTCACCGGACCGTTCGCGGGCAAGCTCGCGTCGGTCTCGACCAACGACAACACCGCGTTCCTGCCGGCCTCGGCCGAGTCGACCCGCGTCAACGACGAACTCGCGAAGTTTCAGGACACCAGCTACATCCCCGCGATCGTTGTCGCCGAACGTTCGTCGGGATTCACCGACGCCGACGCGACCTATCTGACCGACACCATCACGCCGCTCGCCGGGACCGAGGGATTCGGGAAGGCATTCTCACCGGCGATCCGCTCCGCCGACGGCAAGGCAGCCGAACTCATCGTGCCGATCTCGACGGCGGGTGAGCCCGCCGACACCGTCGAGAAGCTCCGCGATCTCCTGGCGAATCCGCCCAACGGGCTGAGCATCTACGTCACCGGTCCTGCCGGGCAGGTCGCCGACCTCGGCGAGGCCTTCGCGGGTATCGACGGCCTACTGCTGCTCGTCGCGGGCGCGGTGGTGATCGTCATTCTCGTCATCGTCTACCGCAGTCCCATCCTCCCGTTTGTCGTCATCATCTCGGCGGTCTTCGCGCTCGGACTCGCGTCCGGTGCCATCTACTTCTTGACCAAGCAGGGCGTTTTCGAGCTCAACGGTCAGAGCCAGGGCATTCTGTTCATCCTCGTGTTCGGCGCCGCAACCGACTACGCACTCCTCCTGGTGTCTCGCTTCCGTGAGGAGCTGACTCAGACAGCAGACAAGTATCAGGCGATCAAGGTTGCGTGGCGAGCGACGATCGAGCCGGTCGCGGCGTCGGCCGGCACGGTGATCCTCGGAGTGCTGTGCCTGCTGTTCTCCGACCTCAACTCCAATCGCAGCCTCGGCCCGGTTGCCGCGATCGGCATCGTGGCCTCATTCCTGGCGTCGATGACCTTCCTGCCCGCGGTTCTCGCGCTCCTCGGCCGAACCGCATTCTGGCCCGTCCGACCCCACCTCGCCGAGTCGGGCACCGAGACCTCGACGCATCGCTTCTGGCACAGGATCGCCGAAAAGGTCGCTGCCAAGCCGCGAGCCATCTGGGCATCCACCCTGATCGTGCTGCTCATCGGTGCCGCGTTCGCCCCGATGTTCCGCTCCGACGGCATCGCCCAGACCGACTTCTTCCTCGGCACCGTCGAGTCCGTCGAGGGCGCCGACGTCCAGGCGCGCCACTTCGACGCGGGCAGCGGCTCACCGACGTGGATCATCGTCGACGCCCCGCAGGCCCCGGCGGCTCTCGACGCCGTGAAGAGCGTCGACGGCGTCGCGCAGGCACAGGTCTACACCGCGGGCCAGACACCGGTGGTCCGCGACAACCGCGTGGCCATCGAGGCGACGCTGACCGACAACGCCGACTCGCTCGCAGCGCAGGACACCGTCGTGCGGATACGCGAGCGTGTCCATCCGATCGACAACGCGAACGCTGTCGTGGGCGGAACGACGGCCACCGACCTCGACACTCGCACCACCGCCGAACACGACCGCAATCTGATCATCCCGATCGTCCTGCTCGTGGTGCTCGCGGTGTTGATCCTGCTGCTACGCAGCATCGTTGCGCCGGTCATCCTGCTCGGCACCACTGTGCTGTCGTTCGCGACGACGCTCGGCGTCGCGGCGTTGCTTTTCAACGGACCGTTCGGTTTTCCGGGCGCAGACCCCGTCGTGCCGTTGTTCGCGTTCGTGTTCCTTGTCGCGCTGGGCATCGACTACAACATCTTCCTGATGACACGCGTACGCGAGGAATCGAAGACTCATGGCACGCGCCAGGGTGTGATCCGCGGGCTGACCGCGACCGGCGGCGTGATCACCTCGGCAGGTGTCGTGCTCGCCGCGACGTTCGCGTCGCTTGCCGTGATCCCGCTGCTGTTCCTCGCCCAGGTGGCGTTCCTCGTGGCGTTCGGCGTCCTGATCGACACGCTCATCGTGCGCACGTTGCTCGTGCCCGCGCTGTCGATCGACATCGGGCGACGAATCTGGTGGCCGAGCGCGCTGTCGCGCAAGAGTGAGACCGCACAGGGCGAGACCACCCAGGGTGAGACCATCCAGAAGGGGTCACCCCGGAGCGAGAACGCACTCGCGAACGGCGACGCAAGTGACGCGTGAGTAACCTGAGAGTTCGCGCAATCCAACCGGTCTGGTTCGATCGCGGCGCTAACGTCAGCATATGAGTTCCGAACGATCGTTGATCGGCGCGCCATGACGCTCGCCGACCGCCCATCCATCGCGCGTCAGGATTTCGCGTCACTGCGTCGCGGCGGCCTCAACTGGCAATCCCTGCCGCTGCGTCTCTTCGTGAAGGGCAACGCTCGGTTCTGGGACCCCACTGCCATCGACATGTCCCGAGACGCCGCCGACTGGTACGAGCTCGACGCCGAACAACAGCGCAGCGCAACGTTTCTCGTCGCGCAGTTCGTCGCGGGCGAGGAGGCGGTGACCCAAGACATCCAGCCGTTCATGAAGGCGATGGCCGCCGAGGGACGGTTCGGCGACGAGATGTACCTGTCGCAGTTCTGCTTCGAAGAGGCCAAGCACACTGAGGTATTCCGCCTCTGGATGGACGCAATCGGCCTCACCGACGACCTGAACCCCTACGTCGCCGACAACCCCTACTACCGACAGCTCTTCTACGAAGAACTTCCCGAATCACTTCACCGCCTCGACAACGATCCATCGCCGCTCAACCAGATCCGCGCCAGCGTCACCTACAACCACGTCATCGAGGGCTCACTCGCTCTGACCGGTTACTACGCCTGGCAGCGGATCTGCACCAGGCGCGGAATCCTGCCCGGCATGCAACGAATCATCAAGTTCATCGGCGACGACGAGCGTCGCCACATGGCGTGGGGCACCTTCACGTGCCGTCGCCATGTCGCGGCCGACGACAGTCTGTGGGAGGCGGTCGGCGTTCGGATGGGCGAACTGATGCCGCTCGCGCTCGGGATGATCGAGTGGGTCAACGCGCAGTTCGACGAGCCGCCGTTCGGAATCGACAACTCCGAGTTCCTCTCGTACGCCGCCGACCGCGCGCAGCGTCGACTCAGCGCCATCGAATCGGCGCGCGGCCGCCCCGTCGAGGAGATCGACCTCGACGTCTCGCCCGAACTGCTCGAAGAGCGCTTCGGCGAGGAGGACGCCGAATCCCTGGGCACCTGAGCACCCCAACTCGTGACAAGAAACTAGAACACGTTCTAGTCTGATCGTGTGGATGTCACCTACGACGAGACCAAACGCGAACTGAGCACCGCCAACGGCGTGCTGCGCTATCACGAAGCGGGCGACCCCGACGCGCCGCCGCTGATCCTGCTTCACGGCTCCGGCCCCGGCGTGACGGGTTGGCGCAACTATCGCGGCAACCTCGGGGTCTTCGCGGAGACACACCACTGCTTCGTTCTGGAGTTCCCCGGCTTCGGCGTCAGCGACCCGTGGGAGGGCATGCCGGTGCTCACCGCAGGCAAGTCCGTGCTCGCGTTCATGGACGCGCTCGGGATCGCCGCCGCACCGATGATCGGCAACTCGATGGGTGGCGTCGTCGGAGTCAATCTCGCAATTCGCAAACCCGACCGCGTCGAGAAGCTCGTCACCATCGGTGGCGTCGGGCCAAACCTGTTCAGCCCGAGCCCAAGTGAGGGACTGCGACTACTCCAAGAGTTCGCCGACGATCCCGACCGCGACAAGCTGATCCGCTGGCTCCGCGCGATGGTCTACGACAAGGACCTCGTCACCGAGCAGCTAATCTCCGAGCGGTGGGAGGCTGCGATGAATCCCGAAGCGCTCGCCACCGGCCGCGCGATGTACGGCTCGGCATCGTTCGAGATGCAACAGCAATTCCTCGCAACCTCCGACGTCCCGCCCTACTGGGCCATGATGCACAAGATCTCCTGCCCCACACTGCTCACCTGGGGCCGCGACGACCGCGTGAGCCCACCCGACATGGCCCTCGCCCCCATGCGTCTCATCCCCGACGCCGAGCTGCACGTCTTTCCCCGCTGCGGACACTGGGTGATGATCGAGGCCAAAGAGGCATTCGAGTCGACGGTCGCCGCGTTCCTCGCGCGCTGACGCGCCTGTGTCCGCTGGTTGAGCGCGACCCACCCCGCTGGTCGAGCGCGCCCTATCCGCTGGTTGAGCGCGACCCGCCCCGCTGGTTGAGTGCGCCTATTCCGCTGGTTGAGCCGGCGCGAGCTTGCGAGCACCGAAGTCGAAACCACCCCACCCCAGCCCCAACTCCTGTCTCTTATACACATCTGACGCTGCCGACGATCGCAT
>NZ_LZTC01000044.1:0-1002 GCF_001665905.1 Gordonia sp. 852002-50395_SCH5434458 | reverse complement strand
CATGGCAGGACGTAAGCGTCACTCGGCGGAGGACATCGTGCGCAAGCTGCGCCGGGCCGATGAGTTGGCTGCGGAAGGCAAGACCGGCGAGGAGATCGCCGCTGATCTCGAGGTGTCGGCGGCGACGTTGTACAACTGGCGCCGCCAGTACGGCGGCATGGATGGCGACGCGACGAAGGAACTCAAAGAGCTGCGCGAGCAGAATAGCCGTCTCAAGCGGCTACTGGCTGACGCGGAGTTGGAGAAGGACGCGTTGCGGGAGATCGCGAAGGGAAAATTCTGAGCCCAACTGCCAAACGTGCCGCCATCGACATGCTCAAGGACGTGAAGAGCATGTCAGAACGTATGGCGTGCAAGGTCGTTGGGCTTTCCAGGTCGGCCTACCGTCGGCTACCGCACGCACACACGCCAGCCGATCCGGACGCCGCACTGCGTGACCAGTTGCGCACCTATGCCCGCAAACACCCGCGGCACGGGTTCCGGCGAGCGTGGGCGCACCTGCGCTTCGACGACGGCATCGAGATCAACAAGAAGAGGGTGCATCGACTGTGGAAGGAGGAGGGCCTGCAAGTGCGGCGTGCTCCGCGCCGCAAACGCGCCGGCCAATCATCGGTCCCGGTCATCGAGGCTGATGCACCGAAAGTGGTGTGGGCGTTGGACTTTCAGTTCGATTCCACCGTCGATGGGAAGACGATAAAGATCGCATCGATGGTGGACGAGCACACCCGGCTATCGCTGCTGAACATCGTGGACCGCTCGATCACCGCCGAACGGCTGATCGAGGAGTTGGAGAAGACTTTCGCGATCTGGGGTGGCCCGCCCATGGTGCTGCGCATGGACAACGGCCCTGAGTTCATCTCAGAAGCCCTGCGCGACTTCTGTGCAGGGTCGGTCGGGATCTCCTACATTCCGCCCGGCACACCGTGGAACAACGGGTTCATCGAGTCGTTCAACAACCGGCTGCGCGACGAGTGCTTGAACCGCAACTGCTGGCCCACCCTG